>NZ_JAUBOZ010000036.1:0-68731 GCF_036700475.1 Microcoleus sp. T2B6
CGAGGGCTTGACCTCTCTTTCTACATGGTGATGATGATGACTTAATTCTCTGCAGTCTTCAGGGTTTTTTACCCTTATTTTTTTTCCGTCTCTACACAGACGCACTGCCACCAATCCGATTCCATCCTCAACTCGGTTGTTAAATCCCCATGTGGCGAAGATATTTGGCGGGTCACTGCCTGAGAAAATAGATCGATGCCGTTCAGCAATATACAAACAAAAGCTTCTCTGATGTAGGAGCTTTTGTTTTAGGTTTTAAAGAACTTAGACGGGCTCATTTGTGACAAGTTAAGAAAAAGTGCAAATTGTCAAGGGGTAGACAAAAAAAGGTAAAATAGGACGAAACCTTTACGGGGCAAGCAGTTCAGCCATAATTGAACCAGTTATGAGTAGCCAAAAACGAATCAACCGAGATCATGCAAAGAAAAAAAAGGTTCTTCGGTTCTTCCTTACAAGGTTCTTCGGTTCTTCCTTACTTGGTATGCCAAACTAACAATTAAAATGACAATTAAGCAAACATCTATTTTTGTAGTTTTCAAAATTCCTAAAGCCATATGCAGAACGTTTTATTAACTTAAGCTTGTTGTTAATACCTTCAACAATACCAATTGTTGTCCTATTATCAAAGTAAGCAATTATCTCGTCCAACCAATTAGTAATAGTCTTCACAGTATCTGGAAAATATTGTTGATCTCTTTTCGTAACTGCTCAATAAGTGCTGATAACCCACATTCCGCAGATGTGATTATCGTATCCGCTCAATAAATCGGGGTAATAGCAAAAAAAGAAGGTTCACAATCTAGGCACAGCATGGTAGAATATGACGTATTATTAATCATAAAATCAAGGATGTCATAACTTTTTTTAGCTACTAAAGTCACAATTAACCGTGGGTTTATACGACACTTACTAAAGGAATCAAGTGCCAAGAATTCAGAGCCTTTATATTTTTTTGAATTTGTTCAATCAGACCAGGACACACCCAAAGAATAAACTGAAGATTGTTGACGAATAATCATCCCCAAAGATGGAATATTTCCCAGGTGAGAAATACGGTCGTTCATATATTCAAAAAAGCTAATTCCTAATTTGCGGGTAGTGGCAACCAGAGACATGAAAATGTCCATCGCCTTCGTTCCTTCACAAGTTTGGGTTGCATAACTAATATTTCGTCGCTGCACGATTGTTCTAGCAGCTAGTTCAGCCGGGTTATTATGTAAAGGTAATTCCGGATGCTCCAAAACTAAAAGCAACTCAGATATTTTACTCAAAGTTAATTTTTTTCGTTCATCTAATTGTTCATAACCAGAGGAACTGCCGAAAATTTCCCAAAATTTTGATTTGAGCCTGAGCTTCTCTAACCCAGATGGAGAGTTTTTATAAGCTAATAATTCTCGGTAGTAATCCCAAAAATCATCAAGAAACTTGTCTAAACTTTTTTGATGACAAGTTACAAATGGACTTAACTTTTTATAATGTCTTGCTTCACAATACTCCGGACAGTTTTTGAGACAGAGGCTGAAACCCTCATTCTACCGTTAGCATTTGACCTCCCTGAGAAGGCTGAAACTCGAATTCTGCCGTTAGTGATTAAAAACTGTCCGGACTATTGGCTTCAGGCACCCAACATAAAGATAAATCATCTGTGAGTAATTTAAACTGGGGTGCATCATCAGTCACCAGAGTTTTTATTATCGGAATCTGGGATTGCTGAGCATAAAAAGCAATCGCTGCTGCCTCTAAAATCCTGGTACGATGTTGAGAGCCTACAGCACCCATATTTTTATTCAGCAAGGAGTTAAACTCATCACCCTTCAACGGAATTTCTCTTAGCAATCCTTTAATTTGATGGCTCCACTTCTGGGGTACATTGAACTTATCTAATAGCTGGTAAGTAAGTGGAGATATAATAAACTCAAGTTCTGGGTTGTTCTGTAATACTCCAAGTACGCTTAATCGGTTTTTTCTTAAAGTTGTAGAATAAACTGTATATAATGGGTTGCAAATTATATTTGTAGTGTGATTTACTCCTTTAACACGCGCACTTGTTTGGTCTAAGTGTTGCCAAGGACTACTTGCTAATCCGGATTCATACACTTCGTTAAATTCTGATTCAAACTTTGATGAATTTTTCACCACTAGATTTGATAAATAACCCGCTGACATCGAAATCCCAATATTGCTTAAAAAATCTAATAGCTTTCCGCATCGTCATGTTTCCCCCGTAATACAAGCTCATAACTAAGGATTTTACTCCCGGACCAAACTCTCCATCATATCCGGATGGTAAGGGTGAAACGTATGTTTTCTTTTCTGAAGGTGAGTAATACTACTGTTTCCGGAATAACACGTTATCTGTTTTCAGTAAAATGTCTTGAACTATTACCTCTTCATAACCCTTAAATTCTGCATCGAATGGCAGTTCTGCTTCAGGATACTCCAGGATTTTTGAGCGGTCAACTTTGACGATCGCATTTTTACCTGACGGGGCGACAAGTCGCATGAAAAACAGACAGGGAGGCAATCCTAGACAAATCGCCTCAAAAAAGATAGGGTAAGAAAGCTTCTTACCCAAAAACAATTAAATGATACCAGAATTATATCATGCCCATTTGTCAGAAAAGCTGACACGTTCTAATTACTTATTGACAATTTTATTGATTCAAGTAGTGCAATCGATTAAAGAAGTCACATTGGAAAGCATAGCGACAAAACTAGCGATACCCATTAAATTTGAAAGTAGAAGAAAAAAAATTCAGAGATTTTTATCAGAGGATAAATGGGTTCTAGATGATATTTGGCTGTCACTGGTAATTGGTTGGATTAAAGGTACTGTCAAACAGAATAAGGTTGTATATTTAGCAATAGACCGAACCAAATGGCAATCCAATAATATTTTGATGGTCAGCATGATTTGGCGAAAAAGAGCTATTCCTATTTATTGGAAAATGCTTGACAAACAAGGAAACAGCACATTAGAAAATCAACAATTCGTATTAACGCCAGTATTTGCCGCTTTATCAGATTATAAATTGATAGTGTTAGGAGATCGTGAATTTTGTAGCGTTACCCTCGCCAACTGGCTGAGGGAGAAGAAAGTAGATTTCTGGAGAGCGACTAAAAAAGAATGTTTGTATCAAGATTGAATCGGAGTTATGGGCTGAACTCAAAATGCTAGGATTAGAGCCAGGAAATAGCTTTTTCAATCAAGAAGTAACGATTAGAAAAACTGCACCTATTACGGGGTTTAATCTAGCAGGTAAGTGGCTGGGTAAATATCGAAATGTTACCACATGCATAACCTTGGTATATTCTGACAAGCTTGGCAGATATACAAACAGCCGTTGATGCTTATGCAAAAAGATTTGGAATTGAAGAAATGTTTAGAGACTTTAAAGGCGGAGGCTATAACTTAGAGAAGACTAATTTAACGGGCGACCGATTGAGTAAGTTATTAATTTTGCTATCGCTATCATACTTAAAGAGTATCATTCAAGGGATAGAAATTAAATCCAAGCAAGTTCAAGAATATCTAGGCAGAAAAACAGAAAGCCACAGAAAATATGCTAGACATAGCACTTTTTATATTGGACTATGGGGTGAATCATGGGTCGATTCGATGTTTAGTAATTGGCAGGTTGTTGTTGAATTAATGTCTTTGTCTCCACACAAACTACCTAATTATCAACAAGGCATAAGAGCTATGAGGCTTATTCTATCAGCGTTATAGGCGACTTGTCGCCCCGACAGCATTTTTACTGCTTTTAATGTGCTTTTTTGGTGCTTTTCGCTCTTTTTCGGATGAGTAGTTCTCTTTTAACTTTTTCGCTCCATTAGCTTTGACCTCTGGTTTGCCTTGTTCTCCTTTGAGGCGATTGTTTTCGGATTTTAATCTTTGATTTTCTGACCGTAATTCTCTGGTTTCTGCTTGTAATTGCTCTACAAGGTTTAGCAATATGGACACAGTACGACGCAATGATTCGTCAGCAATCTCAGATGGCTCAATGCTTTGCAGTAAGGTCTCTACTAATTTTTGAGGATATGATTCTTGCGTCATGAATCATATTCTACTATGCTGTGCCTAGATTGTGAAACTTCTTTTTTGCTGTTACCCCGATTTATTGAGCGGATACTATTTAGAGACGTTTTATATGTTTTTAATGCGAGATATTAATCCACTTTCCTTGAAATTTCTAAACCGAATTTATCGCGAAAGCAGACATCATCAAGTGCGCCTAGCAAGCACATTTTTTAATCTTAGTTTCACAAGGTTTCAAAAATGAAAACTTGATGAAAATTTTTCAAGTTAGTTATAAGACTATGTATAAGTTATAAGACTATGTATAACTGGTTGAATCGATGGGAATATGAGGGAATGGTCGGATTATATAATAAACCAGGTAGAGGCAGAAAAGAAACATTTAATTCCGCACAATCAGCTCAAATTAGAGACTGGGTAAAATTGCAACCAAAACAATTAAAGCAAGTAGTGCAAAATATTAAACAAGAATGGAATATTAATATCAGTACGGAAACTATTAAGAGAATAATTAAAAAACTTTGTATGAGTTGGCATAGGATGCGTCGAGGTGTTGGTGGCAAGCCAGACCCCATAGAATACAAGGAAAAAAAAGAAAACTTGTCAGAATTAAAACAACTAGAAGATGAGGGAAAAATTGATTTATACTATTTAGATGAATCCGGATTTTGTGGCATCCCTTGTGTCCCTTATGGATGGCAAGATATTGGTGAATATTTGTCAATTGAGAGTCGTAGAACTAAGCGTTTAAATGTCTGGGGAATCATGAATCGGCAAAACACTCTTCATGCTTATGTTTCAGAGCAGACTATTAATTCTGATGTAATCATAGCCTGCATAGATACTTTCTTTGCTGTGGTGGAGCGGCCAACAGTTATTGTAGTAGATCAAGCTTCTATTCATACTAGCAATGCCATTTTTGAGAAAATTGAAGAATGGAAAAAACGCGGCTTAACTATATTTGAATTGCCGACTTATTCACCTAAATTGAATTTAATTGAGATTTTGTGGCGGTTTATCCAATATGAATGGCTCGAAATAGATGCGTACTCTAGCTGGCAAGCTCTTGTTTCATCTGTCGAAAAAATCCTTAAAGAATTTGGAGATAATTATGTAATTAATTTTGCTTAACTACTTAATTCTAGTTGTGCCTGAACTTTAAATATTAGCTTAGAGCTAGAAAGGTCAGAACTGGTCGAATTAGCATCGGATTTTGCTGTGGATTGTCTGCTACAGATTTGGGTTAAATTATGATATTTTAGTTCTGTAGATAAACGACCTGCTGCTGACAACTGGAGTTTAGACTAAAAAAGAGAGAAGGGTGGCAAAAGCAGGACTTGAGCCACCGCGCCGGGAGAGAATGAGGGTGAAAAATAAAACCTATTGACTCCCTCAATGAACAGTGAACGATTAAAGGACTTTCGTCAAGCAGCATACGAATTATTGGTGCGAGCGAAAGATGCCACATTCGAGCTGATGGATGCAGTGATGACCACCAGGAATGCGTCTTGTTTGGCAGAATTTTCACTCAGCCCGCTATTCAATCGACAATGGTCAAGTATCTATGAAGCCTTACAAGACTGTAGACCTGACCGAAAAAAACTGATGGAGTTGTACCCTTGAGCAATTAGAACAGCAAGTACCCGCAACAGAACATATATTAGTGGCGATTGATCGTACTGTATGGGGGAGACCAGACGCTAAAACCTTAAAAGACAGAACCCATGAATATCAGGGGGGCGTAATTATCGGACAGGGCTACAGTACAATTGCCTGGATACCTGAAGCTCATGGAAGTTGGGCATTACCCCTACTCCATGAACGAATTAGTAGTGGGTCTTCGCCCATACTTCAAGCAGCTTCCCAACTCAAACTTGTCTGTCAACAGAGCGTCAACAAGCGTATTAGCAGTCTTAGATCGAGAAGATGGCAATGCAACTTGGGTATTAGCCCAAGCAGATATTCAAGCTGATTGCTTAATGAGAGTCCGAAAGAATGCCTGTTTGTGGTCGGCACCACCAGCCTATAGTGGTCGCGGTAGACCACGGAAACACGGGTTCAAAATGAGACTCAATGACCCAACCACATGGCTCGAAACGGATACTGTGATTGAAATTGATGAACATCCACAGTTGGGACAAGTCCGAGTCAGTCAATGGCTTGACTTACATTTTTATCGTGCGCCGGGACATCCTGTTAATTTAATCCTCGCCCTTAAGAATGAATCCCATGTCAAGCGGTCAGCCGTTTCCACCCTTGTGGTTGGTTTGGGTGGGAGAACGAACTCTACCCTTAGAAACTGTTTGGTTTAAGTATTTACGACGTTTTGGAGTGGATCATTGGTAACGGGAAAGCTAAGCAACGATTACATTGGACATTGCCTAACTTGAGAACTCCCGAACAATCTGAGCGTTGGAGTGATTTAATGCCATTGATGAGTTGGCAACTCTGGCTGGCTAGGGATTTAGTTCTCGAACATCGACTGCCTGGGCAGTCTGCTAGGATCGATTTAACTCCTGGACGTGTTGCCCAATCAATGTTATCGGTTTTAGTTGACATTGGTACTCCTACGAAACCACCTAAACATAGGGGAAAATCTCCTGGCTGGGAAACAGGAAAGGTACGGACTAAGGCACCGCGATATCCCACTGTCAAGAAACGGGTTTCTCGACGCAAAAAGTCTTCAAGATTAGTTGTTTAATCTCCTCAATGCGTGAGTTTTTGAGCAATAACTTGCCTTCTGTTGAAAGGCAGCTACTTTTAGATGCGATCGTTTTTTAGTCTAAACTCCAGTGACAAGGCATCGGTGTCACAAGCAAATTCAATATTTGATAACTCTCGCAACTTTTTCTGACCCTCAATTTCAGCTTTTTTGAGTTGTTTTTCTAATTTACGTTGGTCGGCATCACGACGCAAACTGCTCTCTACTACGAACCATCTTTGTGTAATTCCACCATAATTACTTTTGTGTTCTGACCAACGATATCCCGTTATTGAACTTTCATTGAATTCTGATTCCTGCAAGCTGAGACACCAGTTGCTGCGCTTGTTTCAGGCTTAGTGGTACACGAGTTAACCATCTTAAATTGGTTAACATTTCTAAATTTGGAGCGGTATATAATGCACTGTCAGCTACCATTAAACTGTCGAGATTTAATTTTTTTTAAAAGTCTTGACAGATTGAGGCGAATATGGAATTATCTGATTCGTTTCGTGAAGCTACTCGTAAAAATAGTGGCACATCTCCATCTCCACTACAAATTAGGTCTAAAATAAATTGTTTTAAGTCGGGACGATGGTCACTCTTTGTAGCCGTAGGTAATTTGAATTGGTATTGGGGATGTTTGATGGTTGATTGATGAATTATCTAACTGATTGCTATCCATTTCTGTCTTAGCAAAAGATACTGATGGCAATTATTGTTCATATTTGCCATGTAGATGAAATGAACTTGAGTCGAGGTGAGATGTGTCGGTTTTTATCTCGAATTTTTGTAAGGATTCAGGTCACTGAACTCCTTGCTGGGCAAAGACTTTAGATATGGAGCTTGATACTAAATCAATCTATATTCTCAATAAGCCACGAAAAACTGTCATTTCTCCTCGTTTATTGACAATAAACCACGAAAGACAAAAACCCTTATTTTGCCCTAAAACCCTTGCCAGACAAGCGTTGGAGCCGCAAGTTTTTAGACCTGAATCCTTACGAATTTTTGAGCGGCTGACAGGGCAATGGTTGTAAATATTTCTGTAATTACGGCTATTTATAATTTATCTAATACTCTTCCTAAGCGGTCATCATTTAAATGTGATGCTTGAATCCCTGCTCCAAGTAAATGTTCTGTTGCTTTCCCTTCAAAAAATTTAGAAAATAAGTATAATGGGGCGGAAACCATCCCTAATCCATTGATGATCATGGCTTTAACTACCAGGCCGGGACTGACTATCTCACCCGGTTGTTCGCCTACTAATTCATTGATTTTTTCAACAATTCCTATTTCATCAACTAGACCGGCTATCAAGCCCAGATGATCTAGGTTTTCTACTTTTATCTGGGATGCTTTCTGCATGGGCTGCTGAATCCTGATTTAAGCGTTTATCGCGATTGCTAGTTTACACTGTTTTTGGTGATTATTGGCTATGGTTGCGAGCGCAATTAACGCATTTTCGTCATCAATCAGGTTACGAATACGCCCTAAACTTCGTTTTCTACCGCTCGCCCTTTTAACTCGTATCAGATTTAACTCATGCCTTCACTTCTCTTGTCAGGAATTTTCAGCCCTCATGATTGGAGTTTGACCAAAATTATTGAGTATTTTTACTCACCATTGTCTCGGGTGATTCACTTTTACCCCCTCAATCCGACTATGTGCCAGTTTGGGGTGCGGAATGTGGGTTGGTGAGTGCAGTGACGATCGCGATTTAATAGCTGTTTAGTCTAAACTCCAGTAACTTGTCACAAATGCCCCTGGGCCTCTATTCCAAAAACCGAATAACAAAATCCCCGACTTCTTTAAGAAATCGGGGATTTAAGTGCGATCGCATTTTATGTTAGGCGTTTCGCCTGTTTTTATGCCAAAACAGGCACGGGTTGCGGCCAACGTCCCATGACTTTACCAATCACCGCCAATTCTTCCATCAACTTGTCGAACTGATCCGGTGTTAAAGATTGCGGCCCGTCAGACAAAGCTTTTTTCGGATTCGGGTGCACTTCAATCATCAGCGAATCTGTACCAGAGGCGATCGAAGCAAACGCCATTGAGGGTACAAACTGCGCCCAACCGGTGCCGTGACTCGGGTCAACCATCACCGGTAAGTGAGTCAGAGTCCGCAATACTGGTACTGCCGACAAATCTAGGGTATTGCGTGTATATTGCCTGTCATACCCGCGAATTCCGCGCTCGCACAAAATCACGTTCGGATTGCCAGAAGCCATGATATACTCAGCAGCCATCAACCATTCTTCAATGGTGGCGGAGATGCCGCGCTTCAGCAAAATTGGTTTGTCTTGAGCTCCGACTTTCTTCAACAGTGAGAAATTCTGCATATTTCTCGCCCCGACTTGGATCACGTCGGCTACTTCTGCGATCGCACTTAAGTCCGCGGCATCCATAACTTCCGTGATAATTCCCAAACCGCTAGCTTCCCGGGCCGCCGCTAGCAATCCCAAAGCACTCTCGCCGTGGCCTTGGAAAGCATAGGGGGAAGTTCTCGGTTTGTACGCCCCACCACGGAGAAAATGAGCTCCAGCAGCTTTGACGCGCATTGCCGTTTCGACAATCATTTCTTCGTTTTCGACCGAGCAAGGGCCTGCTACGATCGCGATCGGGTGGTGCAGGCCAATCATCACAGGCCCTAAAGGAGTAGCAACTTCTACTGTGCTGGCTTCTCCTTGGCGGTACTCCAGAGAAGCGCGTTTGTAGGGTTTTTCCACGCGCAGCACTTCTTCAATCCAGGTGCTCATTTCGCGCAGTTGCATCGGTTCGAGCTCGGCGGTGTCGCCTACCAAACCCATAACAACTTTGTAACGGCCGACGATTTTTTCTGGTATCAAACCCCAGTTAGTGCGGAGCTCTTCGTCTAGTCGATCGATCTCGGCTTCTGGAGTGCCGGCTTTCATTACTATAATCATTTTTTTTTGCCTTTTTAGTTGGGCTAGACACGAATTATGACACGGATGGAATGCGAAAAATCCCGTTTTTACCTAAGCCTCGATCCCCCTAAATCCCCCTTAAGAAGGGGGACTTTGAGCAAGTTCTTGTCCCCCCCTTCGTAGGGGCGGTGCCCCCGTGCCCGCCCTTGGCTAGGGGGAATCTGGGGCTAATCGTCAAACAGAAGTCTCTGACTGGGTTTAACCTTAAGTTGACACCGATGACTACTGACTAATGACTAATGACTAATGACTGCTGACTGCTAACTAATAACTAACTTTTAGATTTTGCCGCGCGCCACGCTTCTCGCATCCGTCCAAAATTGGTATTAAATTCTTCCCACCCCAGAGTGCTTCCTGAAATTTCTTCATCCCAGGAAGCCGAGAGGACTCCGTAGCTTAATCCCAGAACGCCTAGACCAAAACAGCCCATGCTTACCAGCAATACTGCTGTGTTGGGCAGATCGAACAAGCCTTTGCTGACTACCAAATAGCTGACAAAAAATGTGCAAATTCCCAGCATTGTCGGTATGCCGCAGAATACCGCTATGCGAGATATCATGCGTTGGCTGACTACTTCTGGGATGGATTGCGACTGTTTTCCGGTTTTGTTAGCTTTCGGCTGCTTGTCGGCAGAATCCGACTCTAAGGCTAGGCTTGCTTGGGGTTCAGGGGGCTTTTTAGGCGTTTTTTTACGATTTGTTGCCGGTTCAAAGGGCAAGCGCTTGCGGGGTGGTTCGGAGGACATATTTTATCTCTAACCTGAAATCTCGAACATTTTTCAATAAGTCTTGGTGTTTGTCCAAGATTAAAGAATATTGTCGCAAATTTTGGCTGTGGTGTTTAGCCGCGAATGCCTAGACGGGCAATCAATGCTTTGTAGCGATCGACATTTTCCCTTTGGATGTATGCCAGCAGGCGCTTGCGGCGGCTGATCATCATCATCAAACCGCGCCGGGAGGCGAAGTCTTTTTGGTTGATTTTCAGGTGGGCGCTGAGTTTGGTGATGCGATCGGTCAGCATGGCGACTTGGACATCTGCTGAACCTGTATCGGTTTCATGGGTTTGGAAGTCGCCCATGATTTCTTGTTTGCGCTGTTGTGTAAGAGCCATGAATTGATTTTAGTTTTTTTTGTACGATTGTCACAATCTGCAATGATATCACAGTCGATCGACAAGGGTGCAGCGTGCGGGATGAAATTTTTGCTGCAAAAGTTCGCAAGTTAAGTTTCAATCCCCTTGCGGGGAAAAGTGAATTGCGGCACGACCGCCGCCACCGCCACCGGGGCGGCCTCCGCGTTTCAATCCCCTTGCGGGGAAAAGTGAATTGCGGCTTCAGCTTGACTGTTCTCGTTCTTATTTTTTCTTTTTTTGTTTCAATCCCCTTGCGGGGAAAAGTGAATTGCGGCCATGCACGCGCCGTAGCTCAGCGCCGAAGCCAGCAGCAGGCCCGCCAGTTTCAATCCCCTTGCGGGGAAAAGTGAATTGCGGCAAAAAAATGAAACTTCAAACCATTTTGGTCACAGGTCAAGTTTCAATCCCCTTGCGGGGAAAAGTGAATTGCGGCGAGGCTGTTGGCAACGAGGGGGCCGCGCAGCAGACTCTCGCGAGTTTCAATCCCCTTGCGGGGAAAAGTGAATTGCGGCACTCCGCCTCCCTCATCTCTCTAGCAGTAGGTACTGGTACTTGTTTCAATCCCCTTGCGGGGAAAAGTGAATTGCGGCCTGTGGGATGAGTCTCAAAGATGGTTCCCAATGAAGTTTCAATCCCCTTGCGGGGAAAAGTGAATTGCGGCTCAAACTCATAAGGGTAGAAATGGGTAAATATAAGTTGAGTTATGACTTATACAAAAGAAAAGTTATAGAAGTTTCAATCCCCTTGCGGGGAAAAGTGAATTGCGGCATTGGAATAATGACATGGCCAAGAAAAGTAAAGGTTTCAATCCCCTTGCGGGGAAAAGTGAATTGCGGCTCATATATTGAGAGGGAATGGTAGTCATTTGATAATTAAGTTTCAATCCCCTTGCGGGGAAAAGTGAATTGCGGCCCGCACCGAGCACACTCTGAGTATACCCGGAAAAGTTTCAATCCCCTTGCGGGGAAAAGTGAATTGCGGCTGTTTTTTATTTAGGGAGCTCCACAAACTTTCCAAAACTATGTTTCAATCCCCTTGCGGGGAAAAGTGAATTGCGGCACAACTTACCGTTTAACGGATACCGAGACAATAATGTTTCTACAGCGTTTCAATCCCCTTGCGGGGAAAAGTGAATTGCGGCGAGGACATGGAATGTTGGTGACCCCATCAAACATCTGGAGTTTCAATCCCCTTGCGGGGAAAAGTGAATTGCGGCTATGAGGGAATGAGGGAAGCAAAAAATCATCTAATGGGTTTCAATCCCCTTGCGGGGAAAAGTGAATTGCGGCTATTACTGTTCATCTCATATATGACAGAGAGGACAAGGCAAGGTTTCAATCCCCTTGCGGGGAAAAGTGAATTGCGGCTAGACCTGTTATAAATGAAGTAAATAAAGAATTGAAACAACGTTTCAATCCCCTTGCGGGGAAAAGTGAATTGCGGCTGGGCATTCTCAAATGTACCTAATCCACCAACAAAGAAAGTGTTTCAATCCCCTTGCGGGGAAAAGTGAATTGCGGCCTGGTAAAAAAGAAATATTAAAATCAGTAGGTAACGTTTCAATCCCCTTGCGGGGAAAAGTGAATTGCGGCGTATCTGGCAAACAATTACGAATACTCTGGTGAGTTGTTTCAATCCCCTTGCGGGGAAAAGTGAATTGCGGCATAATGACTTCTACGTCTTTATGTATTTAGGAGGTAGTGTTTCAATCCCCTTGCGGGGAAAAGTGAATTGCGGCGCAAAAAAAGATGTGACAAGAGGATCTATCACACCTAAGAGTTTCAATCCCCTTGCGGGGAAAAGTGAATTGCGGCTAGAGAGTTTCTAGATTCTTTTTGGAACTACAAGTTTTCGTTTCAATCCCCTTGCGGGGAAAAGTGAATTGCGGCATAAAAAAAGTATTGGTGTGGCGATTCGGGTTGGTATCAGGTAGTAGTTTCAATCCCCTTGCGGGGAAAAGTGAATTGCGGCTGGAAAAAAGATCGTGAAAAATCAGGATGCATTGCTTATGTTTCAATCCCCTTGCGGGGAAAAGTGAATTGCGGCATTACCAGGAAGAGATTATGTCTACAATTCGTGATAATCAGGTTTCAATCCCCTTGCGGGGAAAAGTGAATTGCGGCTTGCGGGGAAAAGTGAATTGCGGCTATCAAGTTGTAGAAAACCCTAGTAAAGGCTATTCAAAGATAATTGTTTCAATCCCCTTGCGGGGAAAAGTGAATTGCGGCTTTTAGAACCAGGGGAGTTAGAAAAGCTTGCTAATAAGCCACAAGTTTCAATCCCCTTGCGGGGAAAAGTGAATTGCGGCTTAGTATGAGTTTTCCAATTCAACTAACCAGTATTCAGTTTCAATCCCCTTGCGGGGAAAAGTGAATTGCGGCTCAAGCAATGAGGAGATGCTCAGTAAGTTTAAAAAACTTCAGTTTCAATCCCCTTGCGGGGAAAAGTGAATTGCGGCCTAACCCTAATAACCCTGAGTTTTATCTACAGGTTAAGTTTCAATCCCCTTGCGGGGAAAAGTGAATTGCGGCTAAAGAGCAGGAAGGCCTACCTCTAGAATATGCTAGTGAAAAGTTTCAATCCCCTTGCGGGGAAAAGTGAATTGCGGCCCCAGGTTGTGGAAGCAGTGCCCAGTAAAGGCTCCAGAAGCCGTTTGCGACCGCCTCTGATGCTGAGCTCACTTAGAGCCGAAAATTGGCTGCCGAAAATCGCTGAAACCCTTACTGCACAATAGAACGGCCGCCTATACGAGAGAATTTGTGTTTCAGCCATTTAGCGAGGCGGTCGGATAGCTAAATGATTGAACTGCTAAAACACTACTTTAATGTATTTAATTTTCTAGGTACTGGTGCTGTTGATTCGGGTAGTAATTAACACGACAAGTTTACTTGGGCTTCTGTGGATTTACAACCATAATCTAGCAATGGAGACATAGTAACGTAGATTTCCCTGGCTGTCAAGTGTCAAAAAAAATACTTTAAACAATGACGGAAGTTGGCGGTTGAGTCACCGGCGGGCCAGAACCCCAAGTTTCTACCTGCCCGATCGCCCGCGTTGACAAAGCATAAAAACGGATGTTATCTTCATCCAAATTCACCCGTCCCCGCAGGCGAGTGCGGAACTCCTCAAACTGACGCTGAGACAGGACACACTCAAAAACCATAGTATTAAGCAGAAAACTATCGGCTCAAATAGGCGATCGCCTCGCGTATCCAATCATCGGCATTACCTTTGGCGGACAAAGTGCTGTCTTGACTGAGGGTTTGCAGCGCCTGCAAGACTTCAGCCGCAGTGTATCCCATCGCCAGCAGGATCATCTCGACTTCTTCTTGAATAGCTGGGGGGACTCCGGCGGCGACTGAAGTTGTCAAACCTGCTTGCTGTCGCCATTCCGAGAGTTTGCTTTTGAGTTCCAGGGCGAGACGTTCTGCCGTTTTTGTACCCACGCCTGGGGTTTTGGCGAGGATGCGGGTGTTACCGCCGACGATCGCCTGGACTAAATCTTGTAATCCTAAAGTATCGAGAAGTGCGATCGCCAGTTGAGCACCCACACCGCTGACACTCGTCAACTGCCGAAACAAATCGCGTTCTGCCGCGCTGCCAAAACCGTACAATACGATTTGGTCTTCCTTAACTTGCTGGTGGGTAAATATTTGGGCGACTTCGCCGGATGCTGGCAATTGACCGGTCACGCGGGGCAAAATTTGGATTTCATAGCCGATTTGATTGACTTCGAGAGTCAATATGACGCGGTTGCTGCCTTTGGCGATATCGGCTACTGTGCCTTTGAGATAGCTAATCATAGAGTTTATAATACACCGCTATTCGTTTTCGTCAAACTCGGCGATGATGCGACAGATGGAGTTGAGGCTGATACAGCAATTTCCAGGTTTATGGAGTACGGTTGCAAGGGTTTGTCAACCAGTTTGGTAAGTGCTTGGGATTAAGGTGTACTTTATTTGCCTGGAATCTGCTGTATCTGTTCGATCTGACATCTTGCACCATTCTCAATTAGCCTTTTAGGAACAGGCTTTTCGGCCTGTTCCACAAGAAAATCTACTCTTTGTGGAACGGGCATCTTGCCCGTTCTTGAGAATGGTGCAAGATGTGAGTTCGATCGGATTTTGAGTAAAGGGTTAATAAAAGTACGATCGACGGTGATTCTACTTGATAAATCATGCGATCCTCTAAAATCTAAAATCTAAAATCTAAAATCTAAAATCTAAAATCGATCGATGCCCTCCCACATTTGAGAAAGAGGTATTCGCTGTCCGGCTTTGGCTTGCTGCAATGATCTTCTGAGACTAGCTTTTACTTCTTCAACTGGAGTATCGTTGGGGTCGTCTTCATCTTCATCTGTAGGTTCGGGAAGAAGAACGATGATTCGCACGGGGCCGAGAGTGTCTAGTGTTAAAGGTCGATCGAGAATTAATTGACCTTTTTCGTCGATCGTTCCTGTGACTTCAAAGGCTTTCATTTGTTTCTCCTGGATTTTTTTCAATTAATACTATTATATAACCCTGTTCGATTTCGAGCGATTTTGTTATTCTCAAGTCAAAATAAGCTGCTGTTTAACCAAAGACAAATCCGTCTTACCAAAATTCATAACCAAAGCCACATTAAAATTTTCCAAGGATTTGACAAACCACATAATTTCATTAGAAGCTTTACCTTCATAGTGATTAAACAAAATAGAAAATCGCTTTTCCAACTCTGGTTTGACTTTGCCCGAAAGCAGTACAAGTTTCAGCAGTAAACCCATTGTCCTGCTGGCGCCGAGGTTGTACACTAAATCGTAAAAAACGTAGTGGCTGGGATGTTGGGAATTTTCCACTACTAAGAAGTTGAACAACTGGTGGCAAGTACGAACTAACAATGGATTATTGAATTTCACCGAGTCATTTTCTCGCAATGTATTTTTGATTTGTTTGTACAAACGGTCATTAAATTGACGCCCCCCGTATTCTGGTTCGATCGACGATATTAAATATTCATATAAATCCATTTTAAATGAAGCGTAAGATGGAGTTTGTCTGGAATCTCTCAAGAAAAATTGAGCCGCTTCTTTGTAGCTGCGATCGCCTGCTACTTTTCCCGCAAATTCCCTGACCGCTAAGTGCAGTTCTGCATCGTTCAAAAGTGTGGGATTAGCCGCCCGCTGCACAATTCCTATTTCTGTCTGTCTCGGCTCAACCATATAATTCAAATATTTAGACAAATGTGTTTCAAATTGTCGCTGTCTTTGAAATGCCAGTTTTTGGATGGTTTGTTGGTCTTCCTCAATGCTGTCCTTGCTCAGTAGAGAATAGCCGTACAAATAAGGATACCGACAGATCAATTCGCCCAAAGGAGAATCTGTATCTTGTTTCTGCTGTTCCGCCTCTTTATCTAAGGCTTTTACTAAGCGCTCTATAGTCTGGAATTCGTCACTTTTTGTAAATAATTTTATTTGTTCTTGCAAGCGCTTGACTATGTAAAATTCCATCCCGAATCGGGGAGAAGTCTGCTTAAATAAAGCTACCAACTTGGCAATCGCGAATTGGTTTTGGGAATGCAATTGCCAGCGGTTGATCGGGATGTAGCAGCAGCGGTGGAGGAGATATTTAAAGTCCTGATCAGATCGCTTGACGGAGACTATACTGTACAAACTTGCTTCAATCTCTCGATCGGGATAGCCCATGCCGTCGATAAATAGCTTTCGGAACCGCTCGATCACCTGTGCGGGGGATTCTGTTTCCACGCAGGAGACGATGTGATCGTACAATCTCTGTTCGTTGCTGCCAATTGGAACAGTGTCTGAGGGCGGGGTGAGGATGCTGCTGTCTGCTTCTGTGTCTACGCTGCTGTCTGCAACTTGTGCCACAACAACTGTCGGTTTTTCCCGAACAGTTCGATCGGGATTCAAGAACCAATAGTGTTCTTGGCTTAATTGTTTGTCCGCAGCCCAATCCAAAGCTGACTGCAAACTTTCCCCGGTCAATAACAGCGATTCATCTTCGCGGTCTGAAGCCAGCCATGCTGCTAGCGCGGAGCGGTACGGAGCCAATTTCCCCAGCTCTTTTTCCACCCAAAATTGATTAAAAACTGACTGATAAATTAGGTTAGCAACTATTAATTTACCGTGAGATTTCACAACCAGTCCTGACAGTTGCAATTCGATTTTTTCGGGAGAGTAATCTGCTGGTACTCCCTGCGATTCCCCGGATTTTGTTGCCTGGGGCGGTTGCAAAGCTTGCTGGTACAGCGTTAACAGCCGCGTGAGGTCGCAGTGGTTATGGAAAATGCGATCGCGTATTGCGGTCAAATGTTGGGGTTCGTCTTCTTCTTCCCAATTTTTAATAATTCTGTGTTTGACCAGTTTTTCAACCTGCTTAGCTTCGGAATTTCTGCCAATAAAAGGCCCGTACTCAAGTACCAATTGGCAAAGTTTTTGAGTTAGAAACGGTTGGCCACCCGTCCAAGCTAATATCTCTTGGAGCACTTTTTGGGGGCGAAAAGCTTTCAGGGCTAATCCTTTTGCTAGCGGCAAACTTTCGTGCAGTTGGAATCGACTTAAATGAATCTGCCGTCCAATATTAAAAGGGTTGCATCTTGGATCTCGGATCAATTCTGAGGGGGCTGCTACTCCCATAACAGCAAAAGTCAGGCGATCGTATTCCGGTTGCTCTGCCCGCTTGGAGTAACAAGCCCGGATCAAAGCAAAAAAATCGCTGGTACTGAAATTTAGGCTGCTGATGCTGTCTATGTCATCTATGAAAATTACCAGATTTTGCTGAAGTGACTTGAGCAAAACTTTTTCGATAAATATCTCCAATCGCTGCACCGGGGATAGCAGTTCGCGATCGTTCCACCACTTGATGGCATCAAACCTGTTTGTGATGTGTAAACTGCTTGCCATGCGGTACATGATTCCGCCATACCACTTTTGGGGGGAGATATCTGGGCTGCTGATGCTTCTCAAGTTGATGGCTGCAAAAACTGTACCTTCGGCGTGCAACCTTTTGGCCGTTTGCACTAGCAGGCTGGATTTTCCCATTTGCGGCGCACTCAGCACGTAACAGAAGTCTCCGGCTTTGAGTCCTGCGTAGAGTTCGCTGTCGGCCGATCGCCGGACATAGGTGGGCGCACCGGCAGGCAAATATCCTCCGACTTGATATTGGTACGTTGAGTGGACTTCTGCTGTCATCTGGGAATTCATCAAGATTTTACGCCCCTCTGCTGTGCGATCGAAAGGTTCCGAATTGGAGTTATTGCCCGCTTACTATGGTGGGAAACTTTTGTTCCTCTTTCTCTATTGTCTACTAGCTCAGCTTTCTCCTTATCAATCTTTACCGTATCTTTGCAAGCGTTCCCCCCAAATCCTACGATCGGCCCAATTGTACCCCGTCACTTGATTTTTTACACTCGTTCACATAATTAAATGAATTTTCACTCGATCGAGTGAGAAAACGCTAAAACGCCCTTTTTTTCACATTTTTTTACAATAATACTTTAAATTTCACCCGGTGGTATGATGTGGGCAGGGAAACTCATAACCACAGCCCCGTCAACCTTCTGCCTTCTGATCCGCCTGCCGGAGGCCGGAGAAAAAGGCGCTCGCAATGGCTGCCAATAAAAAACCCCAGCGTTTGGCTGAGGACTGCTTGAGTGGGAGATATCGTTAATCTGCGTTTTTTTAGTTGACTTAGATTGCATGGAATTCCATGCTGCTGACATTCCCCGGGCTTTCGCGTTCGGGGATTCCTAAGAACAAACTTTTCAGGATGCATCCACAAAAAGTTTAATTCTTAAAGGCTTTGTCAGTACCAGGCTAACCACTCACTCAACTATAAAAGTTAAGTCGGTGGCTAATTGTAGAAGATGCGCCCTGATGGCTTAACTACCCGATGGATTAGCACCCTGATGGCATAACTCCCTGATGGATCGACGCCCTGATGGCTTTCGCTCCACTACCCAAAAAAATCAGGTTGGTGGATGATCGTGGACATTAGTAACACGTCACTTCCGGCGTTTCCGATCGCAAGCGGGTGTGCCTGTCTGAATTGATTATGGCAGGCAGATTTATCAGAAGACAAGTGGGCTATTGCATCAACCCATTTCTGATATATCGGGTTAGCCAAAAAGTGCCAATCTACGCAAATCAGGGTCATCGAACATGAAAAACAGCATCTTAGTATTAGGGGTAATTGCCTCGGCTGGCTTCGGCTTTTTCCAGGCAGGCAGCGCCAGCGCTTCGGCGCTAGCTCCACAACCTTCATCAGCCAGGAGTTTGACGGCTTGGGAGAGTTGTCCCGACTTTAACTACACTGGAACGAATGAGGATGGGGACGAAGAAGAGGTAAAAACGGGTAAAAACAGGAAATAATTGGCGCTCTTGTGTTGTTCGCTCTTGCGCGGTTGTGGTTGTGGTTGTAGTTGTGGTGGTGTTTGTTGTCGCAACCGCCTGTAATCGAGGCGGTTAAAACTAGATCCCAATATCAGTCTACCTAATCCCGGGGGTGGGGGTCAGTTTCCGAGAACCGTGGATGGGAAAATAAACAGGTAAGGCGAGTCTGTCGGTGGAGTTTCCCCGCCTGTAAACTTCCTTACCTTCTGATGTTCGGGATTTGGATCTGGCACAATCGTATTTCATCTCGTAAAAACCTAATGGAAAATACTCTCGAAACTACCCGCAGACAGCGCGTATTGACAAGAACCCAGGAAAGGCGTCAGGCGACACCCAAAGAAAAACAGTTGATTCACCTGCTAGCCAATATGGCTTGCAGTTTGATTAAATACGACTACAAACACGCAGCGGGCAAGGGTACTCTCCCGCCTTCGGAAAGCAAGCGTTTAGCGGAATGGCACTACCTGCGAGTTCAGCAAATTCGCCGGATCGAACGCTCATTGGAGCCCGTAGCGACCCTTAAGCGCGTGTACTACAAGAGCATCCTCAGTCCGAGGGATCTGAAGTCTTTGAAACTTCTGTGGCTGGAGGAGGACAAAAACCGTGTCAAACGGGTCGATCCTGAGTTAGACGACATCCTCAGCGAAGCTTTGGATCGGGGAGATACTTTAAAACAGCTATTTCACTCGATAGAAGTCAAAGAACGCACCTTTTCTGCAACTCCTAGCCCCGGCGCCGTGCCGCTTTGGGTCAAAGAGTGGGAAGAGTCGGAATATGACATAAACTTTTTTCCGCCTTCCTTCCCTGCATGGGTTTCGATCGTGGACGACTAGGTTCAGGAAAAACTCTTTGACATGGCATCGATCGTAAAATTCAGATGGTAGACTTATTTGCTATTGCTGCCATTGGCGAAGAGGGTGGGAGCGATCGGCTAAACCAGGCGGTGTTGCGCTGTGGCATCCGAGTACAGAGAAGTGAATCGGAGTCAGTACCATTGTACAATGGGGGAAAACCAGGGCTTCAGCTAATCGCTGATAGCTGATAGCTGATAGCTGATAGTTTCTCATGACTGACTCGATTTCTACTTCTCCTCTAGACTCGGCGGCCGATACAGCCGAACTCCGCTCTCAGTTGAGGTCGGGTTCGGAAAAAGCTCAACTGCAACTGCTGCAACAACAAATAGCAGATTCCGGTTGGGATGTATTGATGGAATTTTTATTAGAGCGCAAGTCAGATGCACCGACTGCGGTAATGGGTAAGGCTTACCAAATTCTTTACAGTGCTGGTTCTCCGAGAGTGGCGGAGTTTTTGCAAGCGAATTTTCCGACTGGGGTTGTGCCGCTGCGATCGGACTCTAACATTGATTACACTCCGCTGCAACAATTATTGGCGTTACAAGAATTTCAAGAAGCCGATCGCTTGACTTTAGACAAGCTTTGTGAATTGGCTGGTGATACAGCTTCAGTGAGAAAGTGGCTGTATTTTACGCAAGTTGAGAGTTTGCCGGTGGCGGATTTGCAAACAATTAATACGCTGTGGAAAGTTCATTCTGAAGGCAAATTTGGCTTTTCAGTGCAGCGGGAAATTTGGCTAGGTTCGGGGAAGAATTGGGATAAGTTGTGGCCGCTAATTGGCTGGAAGAAGGGGAATAATTGGACGCGATACCCGCAAGAGTTTATCTGGGATTTGAGCGCGCCTAGGGGTCATTTGCCGTTGTCAAATCAGTTGCGGGGAGTGCAGCCTTTTGCAGCTTTGATGGCTCATCCTGCCTGGTTGAAGTGAATGGTTTTGGGGCTTTTGGAGAATGCGGGGCGGGCTGGATGGCCTGCCCCGCTATTGTTTTTGGGGAATTGGGATTGGGATTTTTGAGGCGCAGAAATTCACAGAAATTCACAGGCGGGATGCCTGTTCCAATTTTGGCATAGAGAGAGAAGGGCGATCGTACTTCTAGGAATGTTGGGAAATTTTGTATAATTGATATTTGATATCATGTCCGGTCGATTACCCTGATTCCTGTAGGGGCGGGTTCACCAATAATATTTGCCAAAAACGGACAATCTCACAAACCCGCCCCGGCCAATGTATTATGGGTGAGCGATCGGACATGATAGGAGTTAATTAGCGAGAGGGCTGGGAGTCATGGTAGGCATCGGAACCAAACTCACTTTAGCAGAATTTCTAGCTTTGCCCGACGGAGATCTATATTGTGAGTTTGTAGATGGTGAAGCAGTTCCTAAAGTGTCTCCAAAATTTTTTCATTCCAGTTTACAGGGAGCTTTGTGTGACCTGATTCGTGTATGGTGTAAAGGACGCGGGCGAGTGCTTCCCGAATGGGCAATTTTGTTAAAACGTCAGGATAAAGATTGGGCACCTGTTCCCGATTTAACGTACATTTCTTATGCACGTCTGCCGAAAAGTTGGCGGCGAAATGAAGCTTGTCCCGCAATTCCTGAACTGGTGATTGAGATTATATCGCCGGATCAAAGTATAAAGGAATTTGAAGAGAAGGCGAAAGATTATTTGGCGGCGGGCGTTCCGCGAGTTTGGGTGATTGATCCAGAGGCTATTTTAATTAGAAGTTTTTTGACCGATGGTTCGAGTCAAGTTTATACGGATAATACACTAATTTTGGATGAGTTGCTGCCTGGTTGGGAGTTGACGACTATACAGATTTTTGAAGAAGCGGAATTGATTGATTGATTGATTGATTGATTGAGGGCGATCGTACTCTGTGCAAGATATCAGTCGTAGGGTGCGTGACGGGAAAACTTTAACTCGCGGCGGTGGGACTATTGACTGTCACGCACCGCACGCGGGCAAAGCATTGAATAATACGCTGTCACCGGAAACGATATCACTTAAACTTCCAGACGGATTTTGACTGTTTTGCCAAAAGCTTTTCTGAAGGCTGATTCAACATCGGGAAGTTTTTGAATTGCCATTAGCAAAAGTGGTGTTGAGGAAACTTTAATCCGGGCTTCGTCATCATGGATAGCAATCAGTTTTCCGTGCTGTCGCATCAGTTCTTTAGCGCTGCGTGCTGATATGTGAAGTAGCACGGTTTTCCATGTTAGGTCTAGCATACTTTGAATTGCTTCTTCCATTTGTTTGAGTGGATCTATTTTCTGAGGCATTACAGGTAGTTCTAGTTGAATGGGGAAGTTGGGTGATTGTCGATTATTGAGGCTTGCCATAATCAAAATTTCCTCTGTGGCTTGACTTTTTAAGCATGACAGCTAGGAATCTCATATATTGGTAGTGAGAAAAATCTCATTTTTATGAGAAACGCCTAATATGGATGCCAAAACTGTCAGAAAGATTTTCGATAAACTACCTCCCAAGCGCAAGCAGGTACTCCTGAGAGTGTTAGCGGGTGAGAGTAAGGCAAAAATTGCCCTTGACATTTGTGATGGGAGCGAAGGTGCAGTACAGCAGAATTTAAGACAGCTTTATAAGGACTTTCAGTTTCAAGATGAAAGAGAACGCAAACTACCAGGGTTAATTGCTCTGTTTGCCAAGTCAATGCCTGAGTTGATAGGTGCTGGTAATTCTCAAGGGATTAACGAATCGCAGCTATCTGTCTATGGTGATGAGACTTTGGTAGGTGGTCAGGAAGCGAACATCGCAAACCCAATCACCAGTGTCGATCAAGAACAGAATTTTGGTTGGGTTGAAGATGCTTCAGAGGATAACCCCGATGTCTTGGTGCAAAGGGTGCGATCGCATCCCTATCACAATGCTAAGATTCAAGATCAGTGCGGACAATTACGCATTTTAGATGTTGAACGCCCAGTTGAAATAGATAATATTTACATTGATATCAACGTTCTAGAAAAGCTTCCCAGCAATAGTAGGAAAACGATTTCTGATTTTCAATCTTTTAATTCAGCGATAGATAAGTCTGACCGTCTTGATTTAGGTAGATCACAACAAGAACGAGTACCGGGAATAGATGTAGCAGCAGCAGAAAATAACATGAAGCTAATGGTACTGGGAGAACCTGGCTCAGGAAAAACAACTTTTTTGAAGTCTTTAGCCATTCAGTGCAACCAAGGTAGGTTTCAGCCTCAACTTATACCATTTTTTATAGAATTGAAATATTTTGCTATAACTGCCAGCAGTAATCAATGTGATTTTAGCCTTTTCAATTACATCAGAGACAATTTTTTGTTAAATTGTGATATTTGGGAAGAGCAGATTAATACCTTACTTTTTCATGGCAAAGCTTTAATTTTGTTAGATGGTTTAGATGAAGTAGACCCAGAGAATGCTGATGCAGTTTTGACAGAAATCTCTTGTTTTTCAAGAGTATATTTTAGCAATAGATTAGTAATCAGTTGTAGGATTGAGTCTCAGCTTGCCAATCGGCTATTTAGTTTAAATTTAACTTATGTTAAAGTGGCAGATTTTAAGAGTGAGCAAATAGAAGCATTCTCTAAAAAGTGGTTTGTAGCAGTTGCCAGAAACTCTAGAGAGCAGGGTTTAAGCCAAGCTGCTGAGTTTATTGAAAAATTGTATCTTTCAGAACATCAATCAATTCTAGAACTAGCACGCACACCGATATTGCTCAATCTAGCCTGCTTAGTTTTCCAAGAGAAAGCTAATTTTCCTTCTAGCCGAGCTAAACTTTATGAAGAAGGATTAGAAATTCTGCTTTTCCGATGGGATGAAGCCAAGAATATTAAACGAGATGAAGTTTATCGAAAGTTGCCTGTGCGGAACAAAAAACAACTATTGAGTCAAGTAGCAGCCATTGCATTTGAGAAAGATGATTACTTTTTTGAGATAAATGAAATACAGCAACTCATCGCCAACGGTCTTACTAAATTAACTGATGAAAAAAACGCTCCGGTGCAAGTACATTTAGATAGTGAAGCAGTGTTGAAGTCTATTGCGGAGCAACATGGACTACTGGTGGAACGCGCAACAGAAATTTACTCTTTTTCTCATCTCACATTTCAGGAGTATTTTACGGCTTGCAGATTTGCTAATACTTTAGAACCACAATTTTTAGAAAAATTAGTCGTCCACATTAATGAAGAGCGCTGGCGAGAAGTGTTTTTATTGACGGCGGAAATGTTACCGTCTGCTAATGCTAATGAATTAATGCTCTTAATGAAAACAGAAGTTGATAAAATTATACCCAACGATCAAAAGTTGCAGCATTTTTTTATATGGTTAAATGAAAAAACTTTGTCAGTGAAGAATCAAGACAAAGTTCCGTTCAAACTAGCGGCAGTTCGGAGTTTGTATTTTGCTCGTGAAGTAGATCGCTTTTCTAACAGTATGCGAGCGCGTGTATCTAGTCTTTTTAAGTGTGCTTATGCTCTGGATAAAACTTCTTATTTTGGAAGTAATAATGCTCTTGATATAGATAGTGCAGTTTATTTTTTTGTAGTCTTTGCCCATAAACCTAAACTTATCCGTTCTTGTACGCTTGATGCTGTCCTTGAACTTAAACCTGAGCTCAAGCAACAGCTCGAAAAACTCCAAGATGAAATACCTGATGATGAGGAAAACCAAGAAAAATTTAATAATTGGTTTAAAACAGATTTTCCCAATTGGTTTGAGCAAGTAAAAATGGTAACAATTAAGTATCGCAATATAGGCCAGACTTTGGAACTCAGCGAAGAATCTAAAACTCGGTTAAGCCAGTATTATGATGCGAATAAGTTATTAGTTGATTGTCTAAATAGTAGTCGTAATATTAGTCCGACAATAAAAGCGCATATCGAAGAGACTTTTTTATTACCTCAAACTAAATATTTTCAGCAATAAAAGTGAAAGATATCGCCGTCTTTTTAGACAAGATATATCTATTACACCAAAACAGAAGCAGATATTAACAGCCTAAATTGAATTGCTAACTATACATAAACTCAAAGACATTCATTCAGTTGCTTCATATCCCCTTGCGGCTGCACTTGCTTGTGCAAACTAATTTTGTCGCCCACTTCATACCCCGAATTAAAACCCGCCGCGCTGCTGACTTGAGAATCTGTTCTCGTTCTAATTTTAACCCCTCGGCCCTCTAGATAATCCGCGATCGCCTGTTGATTTTTCTCAAACATCGATCGCACTACAATCGCTGGAGTCGCCGCCACATCCCCCGAACCCGGAATCCCCGACTCTTCCATCTCCTGTTTTTGTTCCAACAATCTTTGTCTCAACCTCGTCGCGCATCCCACCCGAAAAGCATTCAGATACGCCAACCCCCTGCCGTTTCCTTTGCGGTATTTAGCCCTTTTTTCAATCGCAGAACTCAAATACTCGTACAGATGTTTGCAAACAATCAGGTTTGTAGAACTTCCCACCAAAAACATACTGCCATTATAAGTATTTCGCATGGCAGTACAACCGTTAGCGTCGGCAATTCCCGAAAGCAGCATCATTTTCCAAGTGACAAATTTCGATGTTGTTTCAACTGAGTCTTCGTCAATCTCTTCTTGGTGATTTGGCCCTAAATCGGCGAGGCTGAGATTGTACTGTGCCAGTAAAAGGGAAGCTTTTTCGGCCGCAGCAGTCGATTCGTTTTCATTGGATGAGGTGGCTAGGGCTAAAAGTTTTTTGATTCTTTCGACAATACTTGTGTCTGCCATTTTTCAATCGGTTTTAGGATGAGAGAGGATTTGGCGATCGAGGTGACTTTAGTATAATACCAAATCTGACTTAAATATCCCTCTTATTTCTTAGTCCGCGCAGGCGGACTTTGTTTGTGTAGTCGCGGTTTCAACCGCCGAGAACTCTATTCGAGGACTTCCAGGACTGATTTGGGCAACAATTTATCTTTAAACCAGACTACTTTTGCTGGCACATCATTTACATTCACCCCGGCTTTTTCTAAGTTCAGCCGTTCGGAAATAGCTAAAATCAAGTGATCGCATTCAGACTTCTGTACTTGTGCAAATTTCTTTTGCAAATACTCCGGCCGCCAATAGCCAACTATTTCTAATAAAAACACTCGTCCGTCGGGATGCACTAACCGAAAGTCGGGAATCATCACACTACCTGGAATCGGAATTAAATCAACTTCTCGTTCTAGTTGCCACTCGGTTTTTGTGGAATTCCATCTTTCAGCAAATGCTGCTTCTAACATACTATCATAAGGCTTGCCAGGGGGATAGTGGCTGACTAAACCGCAGTCGGAATTTAGGGTGAATTTACCTGTTTTCAAAACGCCGCTAAAAGGGTCTTTTGTGTGCAGTATCGAGTGCATACTCCATTTGGTGACGTGCAGCAGTGCGGGCAGCATTTTCGCCAGGGCTAAGCCGTAGCGGGTACTGGGTTTGAATAAGCTTGTAGGGCCGTCTATTGTCAGTGTAAAACCGTGGTCTGCATCGCCTTCGATGTAAGTCATTAATTGAAATAGTTTCAGATAGCGAAATAAGAGTTTGTATTCTCCTGGATCGTTGCGGTGGGCGGTTAATTGGACTTGACTTGCTCTGTAAAATATGCCTTGAACTTGAGAAAGATTGTATTTGTGAAGCAAGTTTTCGGGAGTTGGTGCATTAAACTCAGTGAGGATTTTGTTTTCGTTTAAATCCGCGTATAAACCTGTAGTGATTTCGCGAGGCAAAACTTCTCTGTTTAAGTCTTGGCTGAGTTCACTTGCTACTTTTTCCAGGGTTAATTGGGTGGATTGAGGGCTGGGAGTCGATCGCGCAGACAAGGCAAAAACGCGCTGTCTCAACTCTGAGGGTTCTAGGGGACTGATGACTTCCAAGGTGCAGAAACCGCCTTTCAGCAGGTGCGCTAATCCCCGTTTCAGCCGATAATCGGGGCTGTCGCCTTCTAATTCTAGCAAGCGTCCGTCGAGTTCGCCTTGGGTTTTGCCGATCGACTCTTGGAAGCAGTTTATTGTTTCGGTGGCTGCTTCTAAGTTTTTAGCATCTATCTTGAGGCGGAGAGGGATGATTGATTCTCCGTTTTGGCGGTGACTTAATAAATCAGTGGGTAGCATAAGCAGTGAAAAGTTTTACTCAATTTTTTGTTCAACAATCACCATAACTCCCCTAAGTTTTCCCTCTTCTGTCAAGCTTTGGGTAGTCCGAATTCGGCGATCGGAACTGACAAGATGGATTGTTTCAACAGCCCTCATAAAGCCAGTTGCTTTGTCCCATACTTGAAAAATTATCAAATCATCTCCAACTTCTGTCGCTAGTGTATTGTAGTTGGGAAAAACCGAGTCCAGACCTTCAATTTGCACTTGCCCTTCCCCGACAACATAACCCACAAAATTTTGGGTTTCACTCTGGCCATTGGCATAAGTTTGAAGGTTAGTTTGCCTCCACTCGTTATCAACTATTTTCTGGGTAACAACTGCTGTAAAACGCCTGGTTTCTTTGCAGTCGGCATCGAGTATTGTCCAGTCTCCCTCCCAAACTCCTGTATGTTTGGGGAAAATTTTAAAGTTAGTTAGTTGTGCAGTCTCGCTCATTGTTAGGTAATGTGAATTAGTTGTTGATGATATTTTATTCCAGCTTCCTTTAATTTTAGTGTAGCCACAATCATAGAAGAGGATATTACTCAAAGACCTCTAATTGAGGCGCAGCCCAAAATTGCGTGTCGGTACGAGTTGGAACCTATTGCGTAGGTTGGGTTGACAATCGGAAACCCAACAGCCGTTTACTAGGTTGGGTCTCGCGAAACGAGACCCAACCTACATCTGTTCCAGCTTAACAGTTGGGTTTTGAAGAAGCGATCGGTACTATGGCTCGGACAGACTCAGCGCAGAAAAGTTCTCTAAAAACCGATCGAAGGTGATGGCCACAAACCCATCCTTAGTGTTAGAACTCGGATCTTCCGGCGCCTTCGCGACACCTCTATTGTCCTTCCCCCAGGGGTTCCGCACTAGGATCATCTTCCCGTGTTTGGGATCGGTATAGGCATTGTGGACACTGTAGGCATGACCGCCAATCAACACGTTATCAGATCTCTGCTCGGCACCCAAGGGTGCCCCAGCCACGACGTAGCCTTTTTTAGTGTCCAACATAGTTTGAATGCGGTTGAAAACTTCATCAGCATTCTCCTTATTCTTCTTCTCCTCCTCAGCCTTCTCTTTCTCAGCCTTCTGCTGAGGAGTCAGATTCTTATCAGCCTTCTCCTTCTCAGCCTTCTGCTCAGGAGTCAGTATCGGCTCATCAGTCAGAGCCTTCGAGGAATAGGAACCTCCCTCGTCCTGACTGTCGACCAGCACAAAATTTTTGCCCTCCTTCCAGTAAATAGTTTCGACCTTCTTACCTGTCACCCGTTTGAGGGCAATCCCCGCTTGATCGCCATTCCCCATCACATCATAGCCATTGCTATCGGAACCCTTCTCCTCCTCCCGGAACTTGGCGTAAGCACGTTCAAAAATGGGGGCCCAGATGGGTTGCCCCGTCGCGTCGCTCGGCTTTGCGGCAAACTCAGTCGGCCATACCGTCCCAAAGACTAGACCTTCGTTGGTCGCCACCTGGTTGTCCACGGTGACCTCCTTCCCTGTGCCTGTTAAGTAGTTGTAGAACTTGAAAGTGTAGTTGTCACCCTTGGGAGTAATGGAGCCGAGCACTGAACTCTTCGCAGTGGTAGCAGCGCTGAGATTGTCGATCTTGCCAAACGTGGCCGCCACGGATGCGAGAAAGGCGCAGTCGCCGAACTGCTGCTGGTTGATGTCTGTGATTCGGATGGGATCGACCTTACCACCAGTGAGGGGCGCATAGGTGAAGTTATAGGTCTTAGGCGGGCTCTCGCTCTGGTTAGTAAAGACTGGTTTTGGCGATAGAGTTTCAGCACTCGCACTGCGTAGCGCGTTTGCCACCGGCGTTCCCGTCACCGTCGCATTCAGAGTATAGTCACCCAAGCCCGGAGCATCCACACTGGAGGCAAACACCACATATTGACCCCCCTGTTCCGTGGTGAAACTCACCCCAGCATTGAAGTCTCCGCTGCTGGTGTTAATGTCATCGTTTTTAGCCACCACTTCGCCCGTGAGCAAATCCACCACCGTCAGATAAGCATCGAAATCCTGCGATTCTTGAGTCACTGTCACCGTTAGCCCAGCCGCCAGTTCCGTCAACAGATAGGGATCGGCGTAGTTTTCCTGATCCTCCGGATCGAAGTCATCGTTTTGAGTGAGGGTGCCAGTCGTGGGGATGCCGGGAAAAAGCGCGTCATAGTTTTCAATGTCCACCCGGCTGCCCGGTTCGGAGATGGCAGCAATTTCGTAGGGCGTTGGAGCACCGGGCGCGCTGACATTGACGTAATAGGTACCGGGGTTGATGTTATCCTCCTGGATTTCATTTGTCCCCTGGGCAACAATCTCATCCGCATCCAACCGATCGTTACTATTGCGATCACTCCACAGGGTCAGGTTTAGATCCGGCTTCCGGTTATCGGTGGACAGATCCAGATACCCCCCGTTGAGCACTTCCAGGCGATAGGTATCCACTGCATCAGTCCCGCCCACATAATCGTGCAATTCCACTTCACCGTCTGGCGGCAGCAGGCGTGCCGTGCTGGGTCGATCGCCGGCCAAATCTTTTGCTACAGTTCCGGCAACACCTGCCAAACTCAGGCTGTAGTTGGTATTATCTTCAAATGCCTCCACCGATAGGAAATATTTACCCGGATCTAAGGTGATGTTCTCAATGGTTTCATTTGCAGTGCCCGATCGCTCGGATGCGGAGAGGATTTCATCTCCCCCCAATTCCCCATCGTCGTTTTTATCCTTATATAGTGCCACATCCGCATCTGCGCTCATCGCACTCAAGCCCAAGTCAACAATGCTCGTTTCCGTTACTTGGAATTGGAAAAAGTCGGCATAATCTTCATCGCCCACTGATCCCTGAAGGTTAGCTCCTCCCGGTATCGAACCCAGCACTGTAGCCCCCGGTTCCGTATCGTCCAGTGTCGCTTTGACGGTACTGAATAAGCCACTCAGGCTAGCAGGGCTGACTCCCTGCACCCGCGCCAAGATCCCACCAGTTGCTTTCAGCCGAATGAATGTATCGGTGCCATTCGCTTCCAGCGTTACGTCGGCTTCAGTCAGGGCATCACCTGCTCCATCCGTCAGAGCAATGACATCGCCCTCTTCATCGCTGAAGTCGGCGATCGTATCGGCGAGAGCCGGATTAGTTAGAGCATCAGCGACATTCAAAACAAAAGCATCGGAACCATCGCTGCCAATGAGACTATCAACTCCAGCACCCCCGGCTAGGAAATCGTCTCCCTCTTGACCGATTAATGTATCGTTGTCTTCACCGCCATAGATAACATCATTACCGCGTTCTCCCTGGAGATAATCATCTCCTGCATTGCCCAACAGCAGATCGGCTCCGCGTCCACCTTGTAGGCTGTCGTTCCCGATTCCACCGGAGATCGAGTCCGATCCGTCGTTCCCATAGACCAAATCCGGGCGATCGGAGCCGACAATGGAATCTGCTCCTGGGAGCGCTCGAATCCCAAAACCGGCCGGAACTTTGGAGTCGATCGTAAAAATATCGACACCGCTCGTCAAATCAAACAAGTTATTGGACGCCATTAGTATATGATCCCTGAAAGATGAATGTACGAAGACATGAGAAATCCCACCAGCAATACCTAGGAATTAGTTAGAGCTGTGAATTAGTTGTTTATCCCAAATCCGGCTTAAATACCCCCTCGATCTCTTAGTCTGTCCCTGACTACGTTCGAGGATAAAGTTCGGCAGACGTTGTAGTTGGTTCTCGTGAGTTTTAGGTGATAATAAAAATAAAACTTTCCGTGGTACAGGCCGGAAAGCCTGCGTGAGCGAGACGCTCACACTACCGTTTCCACCACAAATCCAGAACAGCCAATTTATTCGTCTACTATAGAGCTAAGGATAATATTGATGAGCTATTGCATCTTTATTAACTCTTATCTTACAAAAATATCATACCTTAGATAGATGACAAAGCAATAATAATTTTTATAACCGCTTGGTTAATCAGTGGGAAAACTAAACACTGTATGGGTTCACGAGGTGACAACCCCATCAAACTCATCAGCTTCCCAAAAATCGGTGTAGCAGATGGCACAATGGCGGTAAACTGCCGGTAAGGATTGCCAAAGCCCCGGCTCTCCTGAGTTTTAGGTGATAATCAAAATAAAACTTTCCGTGGTACAGGCCCGAAAGCCTGCGTGAGGGAGACGCTCACACTACCGTTTCCACTACAAATCTAGAATAGCCGTATAGTTTGAGGTCAAAATTTTTCAAGAGCCTTTTTCATAAAGGGGGTAACGGAGCCGAATTTGGCATTCTAAGGCTATACACTAAGTTGGCAATATTCAATCTTTATTTTCTTCGTCATAATTTTCTCCCCATTTGGCTGGTGATTCGGCTGCTTTTTTAGTCGCCTCCAGGTTGACTCCGTAAATGGGTGTTGGTTTGACAGTTTCTAATTTCTGATATTCAGGCTTGGGCGGTTCTATTTGTGTTTGTGGTTGGGGTTTGTGAGGCTGCATTCCTCCTCAGCGGCGTTGGGATGTTCTTCGTCGCGAAGAACGCGAATGGAAGAGGGAGAAAGAAAGAAAGAGAGTGTTCAGAAATAGTTTAGGCTTGCTACCAGGGAATTTCATCATTATCTTCTCCCCATTTTGCTGGTGATTCGGCTGCTTTTTTAGTCGCCTCCCGGTTGACTCCGTAAATCGGTGTCGGTTTGACAGTTTCTAATTTGTGATATTCAGGCTTTGGCGGTTCTATTTGTGTTTGTGGTTGGGGTTTGTGAGGCTGCATTCCTCCTCGGCGGCGTTGAGAAGTTCTTTCTTCGCTGGTGTCTTCGGTGACGACTTCGTAGAGAATAGCTAACTTATTTACATCGCTGCTTTTGCGGAGAACTCGACCCAATCGCTGAATGTATTCGCGTTCGCTGCCGGTTCCTGACAATATGATAGCAATTCTGGCGTCGGGAACGTCTACTCCTTCGTTGAGAACGTGGGAGGCGACGAGGGTTTTGTATTCGCCGCTGCGAAAGCGATCGAGGATTTCGTGGCGTTCTTTGACTGGGGTTTGGTGGGTTATTGTGGGGATGAGAAATTCTTGGGAAATTCGGTAAACTGTGGCGTTGTCTCCTGTGAAAATTAGGGTGCGCTGGGGAGAGTGTTCTGCTAGTATTTTGGCTAAGATTCGCAGTTTTCCTTCGGTACAAAGGGCGATTTCTTTGGCTTGGCGGTGGGCTAGCATGGCGCGCCGTCCCAGGGGCGATCGCGCGCTTGCCATGATAAACTGTTTCCAACCATCGAGGCTAGATATTTTGATGTTAGACTGTTTTAAGAAGTCGTTGCGAATGTTGATTAATTCGGCGTAGCGGTGGGTTTCTTCTGTTGACAGTTTTACCATAATTTGAACTATTTTATGGTCGGCTAAAGCATCGCCTGCCAAATCTTCGGGTCTTTTGCTAAATACTGTCGGGCCGATCAGGAAATGCAAATCGCTGTGGCGGCCATCGGTGCGATCGGGTGTGGCTGTCAATCCGAGTCGAAAAGGCGCGATCGCATATTCGGAAATTACTCGATAAAAGTCCGTTGGCAAATGGTGGCATTCGTCAAAAACCAGCAAACCGTATTTATTGCCCAAGGTTTCTGCATGAATACTTGCACTATCGTAGGTTGCGACTAAAATTGGCGTTTTGTCCCGCGAACCTCCGCCCAACAATCCGATTTCGATGTCGGGAAAAGCTGCTTTTAAATTAGCATACCACTGGTGCATTAAATCGAGAGTTGGTACTACAATTAATGTACTGCGACCAGTGACTTGCATGGCTAATTGTGCCAGATAAGTTTTGCCGGAAGCGGTGGGGAGGACGACTACTCCTTGGCTTCCTGCTTCCTGCCAAGCTGCGAGGGCCTGTTCTTGATGTGGGTAAGGCTGCATTTCCACGCTGGGTACGAGTTCGAGTAGTTCGTATCCCCTAGCTTCGTCGGTGAAGTGAATGCACTCGGCTTGGAGGCATTCTACCAGCGGGCGGTAGTGAATCGCTCGAATGCGGTATTTTTCCACGCGATCGTCCCATGTCGCAAAGTCCACCCAGTCTCTGCCTTTGGGCGGCGGGTGTAGCAGCAGCGTTCCGCGATCGAATGTTAAGGTAGGTATGCGTGGCATTTGTTTAGATATGGGGGCGAGTTATGCCTGTTAAATTATAAGTGACCGATCAAATATATTGACACCAAACTCTCTATAAGTTAGTTTTTTTATAAGCAAATCTCTAGAACCACCATCTACTTTATACCGTTTCGGGTTGTTTGTTGAGATTTTTACCATTTTTTTTAGCCTATAAGTTTGCCAAAATGTCAAAATTTTATTTGCACCTACCTAGTTAGTTGAAAGTCTGGCGAAGATGTTGCAATATCTAAAGATAGTATGGTTGCTGAGGTGGGTACTCAATACGGGCGCTTTGCCTAAAAAATAATTTATCTTACCAGCCCCAACAACTGCCCCTCATTGATTATAATTTGGAGTCATTTAAAGAAAAAGTAAGTCACACAAAAAAAAAGGGGTATAAAAGGTAAATGTAGAGTAACTATTTTAAGTGGCTTTACTTACGAGTATTTTGGCCTAGGGTATATCAATGCCGACCACGCATATCCAATAAAGTAGGAACAAGCTAAAAAGACGATCGACTGTATGGAAAACGATCAATTTGGGAAATTGCGATCGCACTGGCAGAAAATCCCACAAAAATTCTCATAGCCCAGCCGGATTGCCAAATCTAAAATCTACAATGGTATTGTCCCGCTGGGGATGGTTTTTAGGTTAGATTCGATCGACGTATGCCTGAGATTAGAGGTTATAGATGGAAATAGGCGTCCCCAAGGAAATCAAGGATTTAGAGTTTCGAGTCGGGCTCAGCCCCACAAGTGTCCGGGCTTGTTCGGACAAAGGCCACACAGTTTTTGTGGAAACGAATGCTGGTGCTGGGGCCGGTTTTGCGGACGAGGACTACGTTGAAGCAGGCGCTAAGATTGTCTTAAATGCTTCCGATGTCTGGAAGCGCGAACTAATTGTTAAAGTTAAAGAACCGCTGCCTGCTGAGTATCCGCTGATTCAAAAAGAGCAGTTGCTGTTTACATATTTGCACTTGGCGGCCGATCGCACATTAACCCAGCATTTAATCAGCAGCGGAGTCCAGGCCATCGCCTACGAAACCGTCGAACTCCCGGACAGAAAATTGCCGCTGCTAACGCCGATGAGCATTATTGCAGGGCGTTTGGCCGTGCAGTTCGGAGCTCGCTTTCTGGAACGACAGCAAGGTGGCAGAGGAGTGCTTTTGGGCGGCGTACCGGGAGTGAGACCGGGTAAAGTTGTGATTTTGGGCGGCGGCATTGTCGGCACAGAAGCAGCGCGAATTGCTGTAGGAATGGGCGCGAGAGTGCAGATATTAGACGTAAATGTCGATCGCCTAGCCTACCTGGAAACTCTGTTCGGTTCCAGAGTAGAATACCTCTACAGCAGTCCTTTGCAAATTGAAGCAGTTGTTCCCGATGCTGATTTGTTAATCGGTGCGGTTTTGGTCTTAGGTAAAAAAGCTCCGGTGCTGGTTTCTCGCGAATTTGTTGCGAAGATGCACCCCGGTTCAGTGATTGTTGACGTAGCCGTTGATCAAGGCGGCTGCGTGGAAACTTTGCGGGTAACTTCTCACACAAATCCTACTTATGTTGAGGAAGGAGTTGTGCATTACGGCGTGCCAAATATGCCCGGTGCCGTGCCTTGGACTGCGACTCAAGCTTTGAATAACAGCACTTTGCCTTATGTTTTGCAGTTGGCAAATAACGGGATTAAAGCTTTGGAAATGAATCCGAGTTTGGCGAAGGGATTGAACGTGCAGAATCACCGATTGGTGCATCCGGCCGTGCGCGAGGTTTTCCCCGATTTGGCCGATTAGATTCCCCTTTTTTTTAAGTAAGCTATCCCGCATCTAAATTGTATTTTGGTGCGGGTAGGAGCAACAGTCTCGATACCCCTCGCATCCCCTTAAGAAGGGAGACTTTGAGTGAGGAGAGTTGAATGGCTTGCTCGATGCGATCGAGGTCATCAGATAAAATATTAGGCAGCATAATTCAGTCGTTGCGCTAGTTGCTGATGCAGCCCTCGATCGAGAAAAAGGAGTAAAGGGCGATCGACCTTTTTATGCCAAAAAGAGCGATCGACCTTCTCCCTAATTCACAAGATAATCATTCAGAGTTTTTAGTAAGCGTTGATGTCGCTTGCGATGAAATAGCTCCAATAGAACCGATAATTTGATTGCGAGGCAATACAGCAAGGAAACCTAACCGAATTAACGATTGAGACCGTAAACCACTGGCAGCAAAGTCTGGGTCTGAAGGGGAAATAATATCGACAAAATCTGGAACCTGTTGATGTAGTTGGGTGCTAACACCACAAACTAAAAAATCTCCATAAGGAGGTAGTTCCCTCAGAAGGATGACTGGACGATTCTTAATTTTCCCGTCAGCTTGAGGAATTGGGGTGAGAACAACATCAGCTTCCTGCATAGTCAGGATTTGGTGTTTTAATTGCATTGAGCGGGTAATCGTCGTTCTGATTGTAGGCCTTGTTTAGTTGATGCCTTGACAACCACAACCAGGCTTCGCGTTCTGCTAATTGTTCCGGGAGGACTGTGATAATGAGTTTTATGTTTGGTTCAAGCTTATAGGGTTCATCTAGCTGAATAGATTGCCCATCAAAATGTGCTGATAAAGAAATAAGCTTCATGGCTTGGATATCTTGAAGGCGAGTGCTTTTACTAAGTTTATTATATTTTGACGCTCTAGGGACACAGGCTTTGACCCGTTTCTCTACCATAAATTTGCTCCATTCCTTAGAAAAACGATCGCCCCTCCTCGAAGCAAAAAGCGAGATTCCTCGATCGAGAAAAGCGATCGAGCTTTCCATGACAAAAGAGCGATCGCTAACCCACTGGACGCGAATAGTTGTATAATAGACAAACTAGGCAAGCGCAAAAAGTGAAAACCTATGTCACAGGCAATCCTCAAACAAATTGTTAATCAGCTTGAAATGCTGGAAGTTTTAGAGTTACAGGAACTCGAGCGCGTAATCTGGAAATATCTGGCTGACAAACAGCAAGCTACTCAAAAATATCTACTTCAAAAATCTGCTAATAAAAAACAATTATTTCGAGAATGGGATGACATTTCTGATGAAGAAGCTGCGATACTAAAAGCTGAGTTTGCCGCCGAGGATTTAGCTTTTGCAGAAGTCGCCTTAAGTGATTATCTGCCTCGACTTCAGCAACAGGATAAAATCTGATGCTAGGAGATATTTATTTGGCAGATTTGAATCCTTCTAGAGGGTCAGAACAAGCAGGAATTAGACCAGTCATTATTGTACAGCGAGATACATTAGACCGCTTTACTACAACAGTAGTAGTAATTACCATAACAAGTAATCTGCGACGATGCTCAAATACCGGGGACAATTATTTTACCGACTGGTGAAGGTGGTTTAACACAAGATTCAGTCGTGCTTTGCTATCAAATAGTAGCCATCGATAGAGAGCGATTAATCAAAAAATTGGGCACTCTTTCAGCAGATTATGTATCAAGATTACAGGTAGCATTGCAGTATACATTGCAAATGGATGAATTTGAGAATGTAGAAGAATAGAATGAGTTGAAGTGCGATCGCACTCACAGCCCCAAAGAGCGATCGCCCCTGTCCATCCACAAGACCGAGATCCCTTTCCATATCCCCAAAAAGCGATTTCCTATGGGATAGCTTCGCACGCGGACTGCACGATCGTTTATAATTACAATGATTGACGAGTTATGAGGAGCGTGCAAGTATGGCAAAATTCCCCAACGAACTTGCGGAAATTATCTGGAATTTGAAACGCCAGTTGCTAGATATTGTTGACGCAGCAACAGCAGCAGAATTGACTCTATTTGAACTTTTTGGAGAAACGAGTGATACGATACCATTTCTGGATGAACTGAAAAGTGTGGCTGAACGTGCTACACCCTGGTTTAATCGGCTGTCTAATTTTCAGTTACGCATAGCTGAGTCTCAACCCACAATTTCGGTTGATATGCTAAACTTAGTAAACCAATCTATTGAACGCATCCAAATCGAAATTCCGGCAATGGAACGGAGTATTCAAGAAGTGAAAACGGAGTGGAATTTGCCATGACTAGCCAACCGCGTATTCCCAATCCTGAAACAGCCAAGAGATTATTGGCTAATTTGCGCCGCAGTCGTTTAGCAATGGAAGCAGCGACTCTGGAATTAGAAGACATTACAATGCAGTTGGAAAATGACAGCAGACAAAGGCGTTTGGTGCGGTTGAGGCAGGCAATTAACGATGCTGAGGCTGCTAATTTTTCAGTCAATGTCTGAAATTATTTCTTAAATCTCGCCCCAAAACTATAATTTAAATATTGACGAAAACAGCAAGATAGATCGCACTTTTTGACTCATAACAAAAGAGCGATCGACCTTTCCCTATCCCCAAAAGATCGCCCTAGTTGTCAAGTAGACATGGTTTGAGATAAACTAATTCTGAAACTATTCCCTAAATATCGCCCCTTCGCCGACAATTTTAATGAACATCTTGTCCCCCCCTTCTTAAGGGGGGTTAGGGGGGATCATGCCGAGATTCGGGGGGATCATGCCTTTATTAAACGACTCAAACTTCCACCTACCATACAACCCAAAACTCATCCCCATCGCCAAACAACTGCGGAAAAATCCAACTCCAGCGGAAAAAAAACTGTGGCAGGATTTTCTGAGAAATTTCCCTTTTCGAGTTTTGAGACAGCGCCCGACCGACAATTTTATCGTAGATTTTTATTGTGCGGCTTTACTGTTAGTAATTGAGATTGATGGGGAGAGTCATTTTACCGAACAAGGGAAACTATATGATGCAGAAAGAACCGGGATTTTACAGGGGTATGGATTGAAGGTTGTCAGGTTTACGAATGTTGAGGTGTTGCAGAGTTTTGAGGGGGTTTGTGGGGAGTTGTTGGGTTTGATTGAGGGTGATTGTTGAGACCAGATCCCCCCTAGCCCCCCTTAAGAAGGGGGGGACATGAAAGAGGATAGATTGCTCGTTACCAAAAGGGCGATCGCGCCGACGTTGAGTTGAGGAGAGCGAGATCCCTTTTTTGAGAAAGAGGAGGAAAGGGCGATTAACTTTCTCGATACCCAAAAAGCGATCGCCCTGTCTCCAAAAACCCTGAAAAAAGCGATCGTCCCATTTTCTAGTTGCTAGTTATATTTGAAGTATCTTATCGCCAAGATGGCTTTTGACCTGGTTGTAAAGTTTCTGTCTTTGCGTCACTGGTTCGGAAGGCAATACGACCACCTTCAAAATCAGCAAAAATGGTGTCCCCGTCAATGTATTCCCGTTTAATTGGCGCTCCTAACCAGTGATTGTGACCACCACTATTGATGTAGTAAGCACCGACGCTTCCCCAGGTAGCAACTCGATTCCCGTTATTCAAATGGTAGTAAAGCCGTGCTTTACCATTTTCACCAGCAAATTCTTGTAAGGCTAGGGGTGAGCCTTTGCTGCTGGTGCCGCCTTTTTCGTCAGAGCGGGGATAGCCGAGATATGCCCAGCCACCGCCAGGAAGGTTTGCCCCAACAGGACCACCCACAATTTTGTACTCTTTGAGAATTTCTCCCCATATCACGTAAGCTTGGCTTTGAGCATCTTCGAGCATGAGCATCACTTCATTATTATTGGTGTCGAGGAAGCGTTGTGTCCAGCCATTGCCCCAACGATAAGCATCACCTTGAGCTTTGAGACCGCGCCCTTGACCGTTGATGCGGTTGTAGGCATCTATGAATAAATTTGGTGCGCGTGAACCTTTACCGATCGGATTCTGTGGTGGCGGCGCATCATTATCAGCGATCGATATTGTGCCAATCGTTGAAGCACCTAGGCTGTATTTACTATTTCCCGTGAGGGAAATACTTAGGGTTTCAGTTCCTTCTACAATTGCGTCATCAACGATGCCAATCGAAATATCGAGGCTCGTTTGACCTCCAGCAAAGGTTGCTGTGCCACTCAAACCAGAGTAGTCAACACCATTACTAGCAGTGCCACTTAAGGTGTAGTAAACAGTTTCCGCCTTGCTATTGTCACCACCGCTACGGGTTATGGTGACTTTCCCCGGATTCGGCGTTTCTCCAGCCTTGGTTTCTGCTGCCGAGCCATCAGTCGCAGCTATACTGACTGTTGATTTAGGAATTGTTGCAACACCCAAACCACTTATTAGCAGTGAGTAATTTTGGTTGAATGAAGCTCCTGAGTGACCAACATTGATTGTGTATGTGCCAGCAACAGGAGCATCAATGAGAACTTGCTCAACGTTATCAAGAGAGTTCTGCTTGTTGCGAACAGCCGAGGCAGATGGGTTATTTGGATCGAGTGTCCAAGGATAGAACTTTGTACCGTCTGGTCGAGTAATCCAAATGTCTAAGTTGTTGAGAAGCACAGAAGTAGTTTCATCTAAACCATTACCATGCGGTTTTCCCGCTGGATCAGTCCAGACAATGGTTGCTTTCAGAGGATCGATGCCGTTACTCGTTACGGGGTATGTCTGTACCGAACCGCTGTAGGTACTTTCTATTAGGCGACTTGATGTTTGTTTCTTTGCGTTGTCTAGGAACTGTGCTGCCGCTGCCGCATCAACTACACCCCAGCCATAGATGTAATCTGGCCCAACGTTTCCAGCGTCAAATGCGGTGTGAAGGATTGTTCCCTTCAAAGTTGCACTGAGGGGAGTCTTTCCATATAGATTTTGATAGTGTTGTGCCAATAGTGCTGCTGTCCCAGTGACATTCGGAGCAGCCATTGAGGTTCCAGAAATTGTGAAGTAGCTGGTATCAGATGCATAGCCAGATGAAGTTACATTAATACCATCAGCAACCACATCAACCTTAAGGCGACCGTCATCTGTCAATCCCAAATTCGAGAAACTAGCAATGGAAGCATCCGACTTCGTGTAGGGATCTTTAGTAATGGGGTGGATTGCACCGACAACTAACGTATTCTTGGCTGTGTGATCGGGATTTAGTGAGTCATACCCACCCAACCCACCATCCAAACCAGGTGCAAATGTAACTCCAGAGTTGGGTACACGATACCAACCCACACCTTTCCATCCAGCAATTCCAGGATTCTGCGAGAAGTAGGAAACATAAGTATTGTCTTTGTTTACATTGTTGAATGTCTCGCCTCGATCATTGCCTGATGACCAAATGCTCAAGAAATTAGGATTTTCATAGAGAACCTTATCTAGAGAACTGCTAAAGCCTGAATACTTTCCAAAATCCTGATTCTCACTGAAGCGTCCACGATCGCCAAACCAAGTGTCAATACGAACATCACCAAACCCTGTCCACTTAAACATACCCTGAGTCCACCCTGATATGTTGCCGTAAGAGTGATTACTTAAAGAGATGCCATTCTGAGCGGCAGTTTTCATTTCCTCTTGATCGTTATTCCAGTCAAAGCTTTGAATGTTGACCTTATTAGCCATTCCACGAGCATTTGCATTCACTCCAGCAGCCCCAATAGTTCCGGCAACATGAGTTGAGTGACCGTTATATTCAGCAGAGTCACCATAGCTGACTCGCCCAGTGAACTCTTGGTGTGTTCCCCGAACGCTACCCTCATCCCAAACCCCAACTTTTACTCCAGAGCCATCAAGGTTCAACCCCAGTGTGCCACCTTTCCACAACTGATCGGCATTAGTTGTGTCAGCAGCAGCCAAGTTGGAAGAGGAACTCCTGAGATTGAGTTCTTCTGGACTCTTGCCTCCTAGAAACCAGATACCCTCAGAAACTTCAATTGGGGTTTCTAGGAAGCCCATCTCTGGCGTAAACTCAATGACGCTTGACAAATCACCCGGAGTCACAACCGGCTCTGTTTCTTCCCCAGGCGGATCGATCGGCAAAATCACCGGAGGCGGTAATGTATCAAAAGCCCCTTGAACGTCGAATGCTTCAGGAGGCAGGGGCTGCTGCTGCAAACCCAGCGGGTCAAAATCAATCAGCGGCGGTAGATTGTTAGTTGGATCTCCAGAAGGGTCGATCGGGCAAACACCGCTATCAGCAAAGAAATTAGGTAAATCTAAATCAGACAGCGACAAAGAACCCAATAACTGATGCAAGTAGTCAAACTCGTGCAGCCAACCCCCAACCCCCACACTCGGAGTCACAATTGTTTCTAATCTAAAACTTTTCGGTCGTTTCCGACTCTTTGTTTTACTTGAATTCCCAAAATCTTGAGCCTCTTTGCGTTTTTTGCCACCAAAATTTAGCCAGCCCATAACTTTTGCACCCTGATTAATATGAATTCGATCGCAACAACTTAATTAAATGCCTTCAGACATTCAACCAAAATCCTTTGTTGACAAGGATTTTTCAATAATCGTCAAAAATTTCTGTTTATTTGAGAATTCACGCAAACTTAACAAATTTTCTGAATGGGCGATCGCTTGACATCTGCCGCGCTTTGCTAACGGTCAGGCGGGCGATCGGACAAATACTTTGTTAATGCGTAATTTCTATAATTTTTTGCTTCTTCACACGATTACCATACACCCAAGTTCTATTTGCGATCGTAAAGTTTGTGTAAACTTTTTTACGGCAACTTAATTATGACTTACGCCTTGCAAAGGGATAGCAATTCCGGCCTCAACCAGAAACATCCGCTACAGGCTCGTTTCCCACGCAATGACAGGTGGAAAATGCGTAATTCCTAAAATAGTTATAATTTACACTTGCTTTTTTTATGCTTTCTGATAATATGAACACAAAGGTGAAATTTGGATTAAAGTCTAAAGCCCAAACAAATATCACTAAAGCTTCTTCAAAAACTCCTTCAATACTTCCCTGCTTCATTAAAACAGGGGAAAACTCAGCCCTTAAACTTTCCGTTTTCAGGAAGACTTAGGCAGGCTCGAAATGCTCAAAAACCCAGAGGAGAGAGCTAAAAAAGAGAATATGGCGATCGATCCATGACCGAAGAACGAGCCCGCCGGGCCCCTGGCTTTAGACACGGGGATAAGTCGGCAGCGGTTTCAACCGCCTTCAATATTTAACAAATCTTAATACAAAACTAGTAGCGTATACAGGTTTACGCTGTATAACTATACTATGAGTGTTAATTACAAATCAAACAAAAATGTTGTCTACTCTTGTAAGTACCATATAGTGTGGTGTCCCAAATATCGCCGAAAGGTTTTAATTGAGGGTGTCGATACTCGTTTAAAGGAAATACTGTTAGAAGTTGCCACTGAGTTTAACAGTGAATTAATCGAAATGGAAGTAATGCCAGATCATGTCCATCTATTAGTCGAATGCGATCCTCAGTTTGGGATTGCTAAACTGATTCGGTACATGAAAGGACGTTCCTCTCGATATCTCCGCCAAGAATTTCCGTGGCTAAAAAGTCGATTACCAACGTTGTGGACTAATAGCTACTTTATTGCGACTGTTGGCGGTGCGCCTATTTCGGTAATCAAGCAGTATATTGAGAATCAAAAAAATGTCTAGTTATGGATGCCAGCAAAACCTAATCAGTCCCGACCGAGAGTTAAGAAGCGTCCTAGAATTTGTATGCGAAGAGTCGAATAAGCTAGCCAACTGCGGGACTTACTATTCTCGTCAGTTGTATTTTAAGACAGGGAAAATCCCTGGCAAATACGATTTACACAAATTATTCAAAGAGAACCTTCATTTCAAAGCACTATATTCCCATGTTGCTCAACAAACGTTGACCAGCGTTGCAGAGTCTTTTAAATCGTACATTGGATTGCTCAAGGGAATTTCAATTGGCACGGTAACACAACGCCCAAAGCTGCCGAAATATCGCAAAAACAGCTTGAAACTCGTGACGTTTCCAAGGGCAGACGTAAAGCTAAAAAATGGGCAACTGAGGTTTCCATTGGGAAGCAAGGTTAAACTATGGTTTGGAATTAGTGAATTCTATTTACCAATGCCGTCCAATCTAGACTACAAGAAAATTAGAGAGATTCGCATTTTGCCAAGAAATGGGCAGTTTTATGTCGAGTTTGTCTACCAACTTCAGTCCACAGTGATTGAATTAGATGCTAGTAAAGTTCTGGGTATCGATCCAGGATTGAATAATTGGTTGACCTGTGTTTCCAATGTGGGAACAAGTTTGATCGTGGATGGACTGCATCTAAAATCATTGAACCAATGGTATAACAAGCGAATTGCGGTGATTAAAGAGCATCAACCTCAAGGTTTTTGGTCTAAACAATTGGCGAGAATTACGGAAAAACGAAATAGACAAGTCAGGGATGCCGTTAATAAAGCAGCTAGATTAGTATTGAATCACTGCCTTGAAAACCAAATAGGCACAGTTGTTTTTGGGTGGAATAAAGGGATGCGCCAAGAAATAAATCTTGGCAGCAAAACCAATCAAAGCTTTGTGCAAATTCCTACCGCTCGGTTGAAAGATAGAATTTCTCAGCTTGGCGAACAACATAATATTCGGTTTGTTGAAACCGAAGAGAGCTATACAAGCAAGGCGAGCTTTTTGGATTCAGATGAACTACCTAAGCTCGGTGAAAAAACTGAAGGGTGGAAAGAATCAGGGAAGCGTATCAATCGCGGTTTGTATCGGTCAAAAGATGGAAGCAAAATCAATGCAGATTGCAATGCGGCTGCGAACATTTTGCGAAAAGTATCGGCAACTTTAGGGCTATGCCTGAAAGGAGTCTGTAGGGGCGCTTTGATTTCGCCCTTGAAGGTTCGCATTTGGACTCTTCAAGAATCCCCGTCCCTGAGCGGGCTGGGGAGTATCAAAATTTAATAAAACTCAACCACAGTTCCCCGTCGTCGATCCAAAAGTCCAGATCCCCCTAAATCCCCCTTAAGAAGGGGGACTTTGAGTAAATTCTCTTGTTCTCCCCGATGTTTTGGGAGACTTGACGAACACTCTTGTCCCCCCCCGATATTTTGGGAGACTTGACGAACACTCTTGTCCCCCCCCGATATTTTGGGAGACTTGAGGAACACTCTTATCCCCCCCCGATATTTTGGGAGACTTTAGGAACACTCTTATCCCCCCCGATATTTTGGGAGACTTTAGGAACACTCTTCCCCCGATATTTTGGGAGAATTTACGAACACTCTTCCCCCGATATTTTGGGAGAATTTAGGAACACTCTTCCCCCGATATTTTGGGAGAATTTACGAACACTCTTATCCCCCCCGATATTTTGGGAGAATTTACGAACACTCTTATCCCCCCCGATATTTTGGGAGAATTTACGAACACTCTTGTCCCCCCCTTCTTAAGGGGGGCTAGGGGGGATCGAGTTTCGGCCTAAAACGCGTAATTCCTTCTTCCTTCTTCCTTCTTCCTTCTGCCAAACCATGCAACTAAAATCAGCAGTGCAGTGGATACCTCATCCCGACGGTTATTGGATACTTCGCAATCCCGAAGACATTACCTGTATTCAAGTAGACGACTTTGACAAACAGGTAATTTTGCAACTAAGTCAACAACCACTAACTAATATTCTCGCTGAATACGACCTGGATTTAGAATATGTGCAAAATCTCTTGAGAGACTTAGCACAAGCAGGAATGCTAGAAGGAACCAAGCCACCGAAAGCCAAATTTAACCTGCTATCCTTCACAATTCCCCTAGTCAATCCAGATGTTTGGCTATCGCAGCACATCGACAAATTACGCTGGATGTGGACGTGGGAATTTGGCTTTTTTCTTTGCGCTTTCATCGCTTCCTCTGTAGCAGTGTGGTTGGCTTCCTCTGCCGAAATCGCAGCCTCACATCAGCAGTTGTGGATAGCCGGAAAAAATGAGACTATTTTCCAATTGGTCTTGCTGACAATGCTGGTAATAGCTTGGCACGAACTAGGTCATGCTTTCACGCTCAAACACTACGGCGGCATAGTTAAAGAAATTGGATTGCTGTTTATGTGTTTCATCCCCGGATGTTACACAGATACAACCGATCAATACAGTTTAGTCAGGCGGAAACAGCGGGTTTTAGTAGTAGCTGCCGGAGTATTAATCCAAGTAACAATTTGGGCATTTGCTGTTTGGATGTGGCTGTTTTCTCAGTCAAATCCGGTTTGGCATCAAATTAGTTATTTGTTGATGGTAGCCGCCTTGCTGACAGTTGCAATTAATTTGAATCCCTTGAATAGATTTGACGGTTATTATTTGTTAGTAGCTGGAACTGGCATTAACAATCTGCGACAAAGGTCGTTTGATTTTTATGTGGACTTGTTGCGGCGGGAGGAGATTGAGGAAGCAGCAGAAACGCAATGGGTTTTGGCGGCTTACGCGCCTTTGAGTATACTTTATACTGTTTGGGTTTTGAGTTATCTAGCGTCCTTGCTGGGTAATTGGGTTTTGCGGGTTTGGAGTTTTTAACCGCAGATTAATCACCGGCGGGACGCCCGTGCCACGATTAACCTAACGGGCGTCTCGCCCGTGCCACAAAATGCAACTTTATTATTGTAGGAGTTTATCGAAATGAAGGTTTTTCAAAAGTTGGGAATTGTTAGCGGAAGTTTGAGTTTTGCAGTTGTCAGTCAATGTTTTTCTGCACAAGCGGCAACTCTTACTCAAACTTACACTGTGAATTTGGGTTCGCAGCCGTTAAATAGCAGCACGAATGTAGTTTTACCCAAGTTTAATTCGCTGTTAGGAACACTATTAAGGGCTTATGTTACGGTTAAATCTACTGTTAATAACAGTGTTAGCATTACTCCTTTGACGGGAGATTTTATGGGGACGGCGGCGACTAATGCAAGTATTGCTGTGAATATTCCGCTGTTGAAAGTTGACCCTAATTTGACTTTAAGTGTGTTAGCGAGCCCGCCGGAAACGAGGATTGCTAGTGGCGGTACGGGAAGTGTTAGCGGTTCGGCTTCTGGTACTGTGTCGAAGAGTTATGATTTGCCGCAGTTTTTAAGTGCTTTAACTGGCTGCGATGGTGATACTTTTACTGCAGGCGTGGCGACAACTGGTTTGACTCAAATTCTGGGGAGTCCGGCTAGAGGTAGTTTTGGGGGTAAGGTTGTGGCTAACACTACAGTTAGTGCAATTTATGAGTATGAACCTGTACCGGAACCGATGACTGCTGTTGGTACGTTTGTGGCTGCTGGAATGGGTTTGTGGTGGAAGAGAAGGGCGGCAAAAAACGTGTAATATTAATTTGGATCTCCCCTAGCCCCCCTTAATTAAGCAGGGTGGATAGGGGGGATCTCAAAGTTCTCCCTATTACTCGCAGCCCAGAAAAAAAATAAATTCCCCAAAACACTTGACAGATTCGCGGAGGTATGGCAGAGTAGTAATTCGTGACCGATGCGGAACTGGCGGAATTGGTAGACGCGCATGATTCAGGTTCATGTGGTGCAAGCCTTCCGGGTTCAAGTCCCGGGTTCCGCATTCCAAAGGCAGAAGGAAGTTTGGGGTTAACCCGATACAGGCAATAACCCCATTCGCTCTGCTGAATTAAACAATGTTGACAAGTATTCAAAATCCCCTAGTTAAAGAAATCCGCAAGCTGCACAGCTCGAAGGGACGCAGGGAACAACAATTATTTTTACTCGAAGGGACGCACTTGCTCGAAGAAGCTTGCGCGGCCAAATATCCGCTAGCAACTGTTTGTTGCACTCCCGAATGGCTGGAGGATCACGGGGAACTTTGGCAGCAAGTTGGTAATTTAGCCGATCGCACAGAATTAGTAAGTGCAAAAGTGTTAGAGTCGATCGCCACTACAGTCCAACCCGACGGCATTGTCGCCACCGCACCCCGCACCGCAACAGATCCCGCAAAATTGTCAACTTTAGGAATAGCCCTAGAAACAATCCAAGATCCCGGCAACTTGGGGGCGATCGTCCGCACGGCTGCGGCTGCTAATGCCGACGGTTTGCTGCTGAGCGCAGACAGCGCCGATTTAGACCATCCCAAAGTGCTCCGCGCCTCAGCAGGAGCTTGGTTTAAGCTGCCAATGGCAGTCAGTCCAGATTTAACCGCCGAAGTCTCTGCGTATAAAAATGGAGGAATGCAAATTTTAGCAACCGTCGCCGGGGCAAGTTTAAGTTATTGGGAAGTAGATTTGCGAGTGCCCACTCTGATAGTTTTGGGCAACGAAGGCTCTGGTTTGTCGGAAGAATTGAGGAGTTTGGCCGATCGACAAATCCAAATTCCCCTGAGTCGTGGCGTAGAATCTTTAAATGTGTCGATCGCCGGAGCCCTCATCTTGTACGAAGCTCAACGGCAAAGAAGTCAATCGATTTTAGATTTTAGATTTTAGATTTTAGATTGAAGCATTGAGCCCACGGATAAATTCGGGGGCCAGTTTATCCGATACAGGTTTTTTATTTCTGGACGGATGAATCCGGGGGCTTGTCTCCTGGATGTTTTCGGTCATTAGTTATTAGTCATGAGTCATTAGTCATTATCTGTTGGGGCGGGTTCATCAATATCTGTAACTTCATATTCAGGGCAGCCACGGGGGGCAGCCCCTACAAGATAATGAAACAGCCGTGCCCCATATCCCCCTGTGCCCCTCTCCCCCTCTGAGATTTGGCCGATTTTGTTTATATTGATGCAAACTGTAAAGCCAGGAAAGCAATTGCTCTCGTATCAACAGTCCAGGCTGGCATGAAATAAATATGAAGAAGTGTAGTCAAGTGCTCTCACAAATGTTAAGATTCTTAACATAACGTAGTATTGTGCTCGCCCCAACCAAAACCTAACCTGAGACGGTGCTGACTGGGAGTAGTAGCTAGCTACCATAAAATTAAGCCTCTTTAAAAGGAAGGAAAGCGCAAGTCCCCGCCCGCTTTCCTTCCCAGCTAAAGCTAGGGGTTTGCGACTACCGCAAACCTTTAGAGGCACAGATCCTCAGCGGGAAAAGCTCATGAAAACTCTTAAGTCCTCAGATACAGATTCTGTTCGCGCTTACTTGCGGGAAATCGGCCGCGTTCCCTTGTTGACCCATGAGCAAGAAATACTCTACGGGAAACAGGTACAGCGCTCAACCGCACTGCATCAGGAGAAAAATATTTTAGCCGAAGAGTTAGGCCGCGACCCGACGGCGGCTGAATGGGCACAGGCAGTTGGTCTGTCTGAGGCACAGTTGCAGCGGACGATCGAGCAGGGGGAAAGGGCAAAGCGCCAAATGGTGGAAGCGAATCTCCGCCTGGTAGTGTCTGTTGCCAAGAAATATATCAAGCGCAACGTAGATTTACTGGATCTAATTCAGGAAGGCACGATCGGGATGCAGCGGGGAGTAGAAAAATTTGACCCGACTAAGGGCTACAGATTTTCTACTTATGCTTATTGGTGGATTCGTCAGGCAATTACTCGGGCGATCGCCGAAAAAGGTCGCACCATCCGCTTGCCGATCCACATCACCGAAAAGCTCAACAAAATTAAAAAGGCTCAGCGCCAACTTGCTCAACAGCTCGGCCGCGCGGCCACGGCTGCTGAATTGGCATCAGAGCTAGAATTGACTCCCAAACAGATTCGCGAATATCTCGATCGGGCCCGCCTGCCACTTTCCCTGGACTTGCGCGTGGGAGACAATCAAGATACAGAGTTGGGCGATTTGTTGGAAGATACCGGTACTACGCCAGAAGATTTTGCCCTGCAATCTTCCCTGCGGACTGACTTAGACCACCTAATGGCGGAACTGACTCAGCAACAGCGAGAAGTGCTCGCGTTGCGGTTCGGTTTAGAAGACGGGCAAACCCTAACTTTGGCCAAAATAGGCGATCGTCTCAACATCAGTCGGGAACGAGTTCGGCAAATAGAACGGGAAGCTTTGACCAAACTCCGCAAGCGCAAGCAAGATATCAACGATTATCTAGCCAGCTAGGTAGATTGGGGATTGGCGATCGGGTCCCCCCCACTTGCAATCCCCAATCTAAAATCGTAAAAACCGCCGCTTTTAATTCGGTTGTGCCCACTTGGTTGCTATGAATGTCCTGCTACATTAGTAATTACTTAGTAATAAAGATCAGCAGCCATCAGATAAGGGTTATTTAATTTAACCGCCCGCGTCTAACATAACAAGCTGTGTCTGAAACGGAGGTACTCGTGAGCAACTCATCTAATAAATCCCCAGAATTCTTTGAAGAAGACGGAGAAAATGCCAACTTATTATGGCAATACGTGCAGTCAATGGCTCCCGACACAGTTTCTCAGTTGTCTAAGCCGACTTCTCACGAAGTGTTTCAAGTAATGGAACGAAATATTGTTGGACTATTGGGGAATTTGCCTTCGGAACACTTTGGGGTGACAGTCACTACCAGTCGCGAACATTTGGGTAGATTGCTCGCCTCGGCTATGATTAGCGGTTATTTTCTGAAAAATGCCGAACAGCGAATGACTTTTGAAAAGTCCATACAAGCCAGTGAGAGACATGGCTCGGATGATTAGTAGATTCTTAACATTTAAGTGATCCAAGTGTCAAGCCCCCCCTCGCAAGATGGGGGCTTAATATTTTAGATTTTAGATTTTAGATTTTAGATTTTAGAGGGTAGATTTTAGATTAAATAATTGAAGAATTATTGATATTATTCTTACATTCCCAATTCCCAATTCCCCATTCCCAATTCCCCATTCCCCATTCCTAATTAATATGTCTGTTTCTCCTGTTGCCCACAAAGTTATCGGCGTTGCTGCAATCTGGAACGATCGCCAACAAATTTTGATTGACAAGCGCCGACAACATGGACTGCACGGGGGTTTCTGGGAGTTTCCGGGCGGAAAAATAGAGCCGGGGGAAACGATCGAAGCTTGCATAAAACGGGAAATTATGGAGGAGTTGGGGATTGTCGTAGAAGTTGGCGATCGCTTGATTACAATTGACCACGACTACACTAAATTTACAGTTAGACTATACGTGCACCACTGCCGCCACGTCAGCGGGGAACCGCAAACGATCGAGTGCGATGAAATTCGCTGGGTGACACTCGATGAAATTGACCAATTTACTTTTCCCAAGGCAAACGCACAGATTATTGCTGCACTGCGGAAAATTTGAGCTGTATACCAGAAATAAGAAGCAATAAGCAATCTTCCGCAAGGGTTTTAGGAATTAAGAACGTCCTAACCGTCGGGCGCGGTTGCTGTAATATCAAATTCGGTTGCTACTGACAACGGACAACTGACAACGGACAACGGACAACTGACAACTGACAACGGACAACTGACAACTGACAACGGACAACTGACAACGGACAACTGACAACTGACAACGGACAACTGACAACTGACAACTGACAACTGACAACGGACAACTGACAACTGACAACGGACAACTGACAACTGACAGCTAACTTTTATTTTTGGACGGGCAGAGTAAAGTGAAAACAACTGCCTCTATCGGGTACAGAGTCTACCCAAATTTGACCGTAGTGGGCGCGGATGATACCTTGACACAGAGACAGTCCAATGCCGTAACCGTCTGTTGATTTATCTCGCTGCAAGCGAAAGCTGTCTTCAAAAATGCTCGCGCAATCTTCTTCAGGAATCCCCGGCCCGCTGTTGCAAATGCTGACTTGAACTTTGTAAGCGGTGCGGTGGAGAATTGAAAGATTAACAGTTCCTTGGTCTGGCGTGTACTTGCTGGCGTTGTCAAGCAGGTTGACTATGACTTGTTTGATGCGATCGGGATCGGCATAAACTAACGGCAAATCGGCGGGAATGTCTGTTTCTAAGTTCAGACTTTTCGCCTGAAATTTGTCTTGAAACTGCAGGATTACATCTTGACAAATCGGCCCCAGTTCGATTCTTTTTGGTTCAATGTGGAGTTGAGCGTTTGTACCCCGGGCTGCTTGCAGGATATCTGTAATCATACGATCGACAATTCGGATTTGGCGGCGGGCTTGTTTCATCAAATGAGCCGCCAGACTCGGTGTCAAACGCGACTTTTCCCCCTCTTTCACCTTCTGACTTGACTCCAAAGTCTCCAAAGCCAAAGATGCGGCCGTCAAGGGATTACGCAAGTCGTGAGCTAGCATCGCAATAATCCGGTCTTTCAACTGCAACTGCTCTTGCAGGTGTTCTTTTTCCTGTTTGAGGCGAAAAACTTCATCGGAAAGCTGCACAATTTCGGCCGCGCAAGCAACGGAATAGATGGGTTTTGAGTCAGTCAGGGCTTCAGCAAGAGCTGGGGCAGACTGTTGTTGATCTGCGTATTCCTCTACAGAACGCTTCCAGCGGGGCCACCAGTGTTCGAGTTGGGCGATTAAATTGCTGCCGGCGAGAGTTTGTCGCGGATCTGGATGAATTTTGAGCAGCGAGGGTGTGGCTACAAGTTTAAAGTGTTCGGCTAAATCGGGCTGTTCTCCTACATCGATGATTTGAAGCTCAAAGTCCCACTCTGCCTTCAAATCCTTTAGGGACTTGCGGATGTGTCTGGTCTGTTCCCTGGAAGAGGGACGCTTGTCTACAAACAGCAAAAGCTGTAAAAGCGGTGCGGAATTGGCCGGCTGTTCGGGAGAACAGTCGGTATCGCTGCTGTCTGGTGTTGGATGGACGCTGTTGAGCTTTTCGATCGGGTGAAAATAATTGAGCATTGCCGAGCCGAGTTATTTCACTTCTACTTTAATTTAATACTTACTTTAGATTTATGCTATTGTCCGATAATTTCATTACAAGCGGGCAGATGATATTTTTGAGATGGAAGAAAAATGAGTCGCTGCGGGTGGTGGTTCAAGTGGCGGCCGCCTTTTTTGTGCTGTGCCTGTTGCTGACGCTGCACCGCTACTACAGCTTTTACGCTACTTACGACCAAGGCATTTTCAATCAACTTTTTTGGAACGGCACTCGGGGTCACTTGTTTGAGAGTTCCCTCTCTTCGGCGTTGTCCACTAATGTCGTTCACCAAAACCAGCTCCCGGAGGTATCTTACTACCGGTTGGGGCAGCATTTCACCCCGGCGCTGATGCTCTGGCTGCCAATTTACTCGCTGTTTCCCTCGCCCGTCACTTTGACTGTGTTGCAGGTGACTTTAATTACGGCGGCTGGAGGAGTGCTCTATGCTCTCGCCAGACACTATCTGGAACCGAGGCTGTCGGCGACAATTGTTGTGAGCTATTACTGCGCTAACGCGGTCATCGGCCCGACTATGGGCAATTTTCACGATGTTTGTCAAATTCCGCTGTATGTCTTTGGCTTGCTGCTGGCGATGGAGAAGCGCTGGTGGCCATTGTTTGGGATTCTGGCAACTTTAATTTTGGCCGTGCGAGAAGATGGGGGAGTTGTTTTATTTGGCGTCGGAGTTTACCTGATTTTGAGCCGGCGCTACCCTCGGACTGGTTTGGCTGTCTGCATACTCAGTTTTGGTTATATGATCGTCCTGACCAATCTGATTATGCCTTTGTTTTCTGCTGATATATCCCAGCGGTTTATGATGGAGCGCTTCGGTCAATATGCCGAGGGAGATGAAGCTTCTACTCTAGAAATTATTTGGGGAATGGTGAGCAATCCCGGACGGTTGGTGGCTCAATTATTTACGCCGTTTTTTGCTAAGATTAGATACCTCCTTGGCCAGTGGTTGCCATTAGCTTTGGTTCCCGCTTTCGCGCCTGCCTCTTGGATGATAGCTGGATTTCCGCTGCTGAAGCTATTTTTAGCGAAAGGAGAGTCGGTGCTGGCGATTAATATTCGCTATGCGATGACTGTGGTTCCAGGGCTTTTTTATGGGGCAATTCTGTGGTGGGCCCAGCGTCAAAAGGAAGAAGATAGAATGGTGAGAGAGGAAAAAATGTTTTTGCGTTTTCCTTCTGCTTTATTTCCTCTGCCTTCGTCTTCAAAGTTTCGCCGCTTTTGGGCATTTTGCATCTGCTTGTCGCTATTTTTTACCTTCACTTCTAACCCAAATCGGACTTTTTCTTGGATTTTGCCCGATGCGATCGATCCTTGGGTGCAGGTTCCTCTCGTCAGACAATGGCAGCACGTTTTGCAAGTGCGGCCGCTATTAGCTCAAATTCCTGCTGATGCTAGCGTGGCAGCGACGAATACTATTGTGCCGATTTTGTCAAGCAGGCGGGAAATTCTCAGGTTTCCGATGTTGGAACTCCGCAATGATGCGGGGAAGGCAGTGAAGATGCAATATGTAATTGCCGATCTCTGGCAGTTGCAGCAGTATCAGGCTGCGTTTCGCACGGAACGGGGACAGTTGCGGGAGATCGTACCGGCGATCGATCGAATGTCCAAATCTGGAGAGTACGGAATTGTTGGCTTTGAAGACGGTGCGATTTTGATGCGTCAGGGTGCTGTTTCTAATTCTGCATCGGCTGCTGCTTGGACCCGTTTTCGCGGCGAATTGGAGCCGATTTTGAAGAAAGGGTAAGCTGGTAGCCACGATCGCCATTGCTTTTCTCAGTGGCTCAAATCTTGAGGAAACCTGTTTTTTTCAGGTAATGGCGATCGAGCAATTTCCTGCAAAAACCAGGTTGAGGCATGATTTTCTGTCTTTGTTGCTGCCAAAAGTCAGGCATTGGGCATCAACTTGCGTTCAACTCAAAATTAAGGTTGATAATTATACAATAAGTCTGTTCATCCTAAACATTAAGATATATAAAAGCTTTGGAGGGGAGAAAGATGAAAATTTTGGTATTGGCATGGGAGTTTCCTCCCAGAATCGTAGGCGGTATCGCCCGCCACGTATCGGAACTATATCCAGAATTGGTGAAGCTGGGACACGAAATTCACTTAATTACAGTAGAGTTCGGCCACGCGCCGATGTACGAAGTGGTGGAAGGAATACGTGTGCATCGGGTGGTGGTGGGGCACGCTAGGGACTTTTTTCACTGGGTGGCGAACCTCAACCAAAGCATGGGCCACCAAGGCGGGAAACTGATGCTTGAGGAAGGCCCTTTTGATATCATCCACGCTCACGATTGGTTAGTGGGAGATGCAGCGATCGCCCTCAAGCATACCTTTAAAGTACCGCTAATTGCCACCATCCACGCCACGGAATACGGGCGCTTCAACGGCATCCACAATGAGGGGCAGCGCTACATTAACGCCAAGGAAAACGACCTCGCTTACAACGCTTGGCGGGTAATTGTTTGCAGTGATTATATGCGGCGGGAAGCCGAACGGGTACTATCGACTCCGTGGAACAAAATAGAGGTAATTTATAACGGAATAAGATCCGATAAAAAGCCCCGCTGGCACGAATTTGACGCGATGGATTTCCGCCGCCATTTTGCTGCTGATGATGAGAAAATTGTCTATTATGTAGGAAGAATTAGCTATGAAAAAGGCATTGGTGTATTTTTGAATGCTGCACCTAAAGTAATTTGGGAAATGGGGGGGAAAGCCAAAATTGTAATTGTTGGTGGCGGCAATACAGACCATCTCAAACATTTAGCTTGGCATTTAGGAATTTGGAATAAGTGTTATTTTACTGGGTTCATGTTTGAGGAACATCTTGACAAATTCCAGACGGTGGCTGACTGCGCGGTTTTCCCCAGTCTTTACGAACCTTTTGGGATTGTAGCGTTAGAAAGCTTTGCTGCAAGAGTGCCTGTGGTGGTTTCGGATGCGGGCGGACTTCCAGAGGTGGTGTTGCACACTAAAACTGGCGTTGTTACTGAGGCAAACAATCGGGATTCTTTGGCCTGGGGAATTTTGGAGGTTTTGAAAAATCCGGGTTACGCGCAGTGGTTGGTAGACAATGCTTATCAGGATTTGGAACGCCGGTTTAGTTGGCCTAAGTTGGCGATAGAAACCCAGTGGGTTTATGAACGGGTGGTGGAGGAAAGGGCTGAGGTTGATTGGTAAGAATGTTGACTGTTGACTGTTGACTGTTGACTGTTGACTGTTGACTGTTCACGGTTGACTGTGAGTAGAATATCAAGTTTTTTTGGTGCAAATCTTAAGAATTTGTAACACAATGATAGAGACACTCGAACTTACTTTGAGTGCACTCGGAAGATTTAAAGGGAATTAGCATCTTGAATATTTTTAGGGAAATCGATCCCCAACCCAGACGCAGCTTACTGATTTTATTCACCGCAGGCCTGCTATTCTGGTCGAGTTTGGCTTCGCTACTGCCAACTTTGCCGTTGTACGTTCAATTTGTGGGCGGCACAAAACAGCAAATTGGCTTTGTGATGGGTGCATTTGCGATCGGACTTTTGCTATCGAGGCCACAATTGGGCAAAATAGCCGACAGCAGGGGGCGAAAACAAGTTTTGCTTCTAGGCGCGTCAGTCGCTGCGATCGCCCCTTTGGGCTACCTGTTAGCTCAATCTATCCCCTTACTGTTACTTATTCGCGTTTTTCACGGCATTAGTATCGCCGCTTTTACTACAGCTTACAGCGCTTTGGTAACAGATTTGTCGCCGCCAGGAAAGCGGGGCGAATTAATCGGTAACATGAGCTTGGTGAATCCTATTGGTCTAGCAGTTGGGCCGGCTATTGGCGGATTTGTGCAAGCTTGGGTTGGTTATACTCCTTTGTTTGCGATGTCGGTGGCTTTCGCTGCAACGGCGGTATTTTTTACCTGCCAAATTGCGGAACCTAATTTTGCAGATTTAACCAAATCGGGCTCGCTAGCGGAGGACAAAAATAGCCAAAAATACTGGGAAATGCTGTGGAATCCGAGAGTGCGGATTCCGGCTTTAGTGTTATTGGTGGTTGGTTTAGTATTTGGAACTTTGAGCACTTTTATGCCTTTGTTTATCCAAGAAACTAAGGCTAATTTGAATCCGGGATTATTTTATTCTACGGCGGCTATCGCCAGTTTCGGCATACGGTTGGTCACGGGAAGGGCTTCGGACAAATACGGCCGCGGCTTGTTTATTTCTGGCGGCTTAATCTGTTATGCCGTATCTATGCTATTGTTGTATTTTGCTAACAACAGCAGTGCTTTTTTAATAGCAGCTTTGGTTGAAGGTTGCGCGGGCGGTACGGTTTTGCCGATGATGGTAACGCTGATGTCGGACAGGTGCGAACCTCATGAAAGGGGCCGCTTGTTTTCGCTTTGTATTGGCGGATTTGATTTGGGTATTGCGATTGCGGGGCCGACTTTAGGCTTTGTGGCTGAACAAGTTGGCTACAGAAATATGTTTGGTTTTGCGGCTGGACTCGCTGGTTTGGCTTTGCTGGTTTTTATTACTCAGTCTAGCAAGGGCTTGTCTAATTCGATGAAATTTGCGATCGGTCGAGGCAAAGATGTTTATGCTTTGAACCGATGATAAGCTGTTACGCATTTAAATTGGAAAATCTGGACAGGCTAGAAGCCCGTCCCACAAGAGTTTTATTGATTTTTGACACACAGTTTAAATGTAGAACAGCTTATAACAGAAGCAAGAAGGAAGAGGCAATTATGGGACTTACCAAAAAACCCGGTTTCTCCCAAAAATCGTGAATCTATGCGACAGATATTGAGGCAGAAACCGGGTTTTTGTTCCCGCGCTGCATTCTGAAAAACAGGCAAGATGCCTGTTCCACAAAGATTAAAAAAGTTCTGAGTTTTAAATCGTGAGTTGAATTAATTTCTTAATTCAAAACTCAAAACTCAGAACTCAGAACTCACAGCTTATAACGTTTTTAAATGGGCTTGGAGGGATTCGAACCCCCGACCTCATGGTTCGTAGCCATGCACTCTATCCAACTAAGCTACAAGCCCCTGTTGAGTTAAGATTTAATCTAAAATTGATTAAGTTCTTTTCTCACAGAATCTAACAGTAACACCATTACCAAAATAATGCAAGACCTTTCGCAAACTTTTTCTAAATTGCCCGATGTGGCACAGCTAACTCACCTCGACAACAGCGGGGAAGCCCAAATGGTGGACGTTTCGGCGAAGGTGCCCACTGTGCGGCAAGCTGTGGCTGCTGGCCGGGTGCGGATGCTGCCGGAGACGTTTGCGGCGATTGAAGCGGGGAATGCGCCGAAAGGTGATGTGTTGGGTACTGCAAGGCTGGCTGGAATTATGGCGGCGAAACAGACTGCACATTTGATTCCTCTGTGTCACCCTCTGCCGCTGAGTAGCGTGGAGGTGCAGGTGATGCCGGATGCTGCGTTGCCGGGGTATCAAATTCGGGCGACGGTGAAAATTAAGGCGGAAACAGGGGTGGAAATGGAGGCGCTGACTGCGGTTTCGGTGGCGGCGCTGACTTTGTATGATATGGCGAAAGGATTGGAAAAGTCGATCGCCATTGAGTCAATTCGCCTGGTGAGTAAAAGTGGCGGCAAGTCAGGGGACTATGAAAATTTAGAGGCATAAATTTTCGGCCTTGAGAGGGATGTAGAATTCAAAAAGCTGCACTTAAGATTAAAATAGGCAGAGAACTACTAACATTAAGTGAAAAACTATGCCTCCTCGTTGGCCCCGCAAACCCGATCGCAACGATCCAGAGTACCGCCGTTTAGATGACCGGATGAATTTTGCTATCCACGTCGGTCTTTTTTCTGCTACCAATTCTGGTTTGTGGTTTGTTCACAATTTGCAAAAGGCTGATTGGCCTTGGGCAATTTCGGTAACGGGTGGATGGGCTCTAGTAGTTTTGGCCCACGCGATTTACCATTTTGCGATCGCCGATTATTCGCCCCTCACCAAAGATTCTGGCTGAAGGGAGTTGGCGGCGATTTGTTAAGTCTTTTGATTGATAACAAATAACTTTCGGCTTTTTTGATATGGCTAATACTACACAGGCGATCGAATCCTTAGCAGCCGAAATCGGCGAAAATGTCTACATTGATATTGCCAAGTGGCATTTGTATCTCAATGATGCTCACCTGCATACCGTTGTTGCCCAACAACTTTATTCGATGCTGGAAGATGGGAAGTTAGATGCTGACAAAGTTGGACAAGTTTTGCAAGGAATTCCTGTCAAGTTGGGCGGTGGCAAGCGGGAAGTGCCACTGGCAGATTTGATTCCGATGCAGTGTCAAGTTCAGTTGATGGATGTGCTTGAGGAATTTCAGCGGAAGATGTAATACAGCAGATTTCACGTTTATAAAGTACACCCCAGATAAATCCCCGTAGGGACACTCCAAGAGCCCAAGGAGTGTCAACTTAAGCTGTGAGTCCGCCAGTCCTCTCGCCAGTCCGCCAGTCCGCCAGGGAATGAATTCCCTGTCTAATAGCTAAAGTCCTCTGAAAGAGGACTGATGAGTTTAAAAATTCTTCTTCTGAGTCCTCTTGAGAGGACTTTCGCTTTGAGGCAGGGGTTTCAACCCTTGCCGGACTATGGGTTGTACTTAAGTTGACACCTATGGGCATTGCCGTGTCCTACACTTCCTAAACCTGGAATACGCTGTATCAATTGTTGATTTGGGTTTAAGTGCGATCGCCTTTTTTGGTCTTTTTTGTACCGAAGGGGCGATCGCACTTTTCTATCCTTCCCTAAACCAGCATGAAATTAGCCGATGTTATCGCATCTGCACTCACTCCAACCATCACACCTAACTGCTCCCCTGTCAAGAGATTCTTAATAATAGTTCCCTGAGTATTTTGAGTTATTTCTAACTGACCAAAACTCAAACCACCGCTTAATCCAATCAAGTCTTGACCGATGGTAAAATCAGCGATGATATCAAATCCTTGACCAGTTGTTAAGGCAAAGATATCATTGCCGCTACCGCCAATCAAACTATCATTCCCCATGCCTCCGTCAAGGAGATCGTTGCCTTTGCCACCAGTGAGAGTATCGTTATCGGCGCCTCCGAAAAGAGTATCATTTCCGGCACACCCTCCCAGGATATCTGCTCCTTCATCACCGTTGATTAAGTCATTACCTTCGCCGCCGCAGATTGTATCATTTCCCTGTTGTCCAAACAGATTGTCATCACCTTGACTACCAAGCAGGATGTCGTTACCTTTGCCTCCATATAAGGTGTCATTATCCTTACCACCATCGATGAAGTCATCATCTTTGTTCCCATAAATGATGTCAATACCTTCGCGGCCATGTAAGAAGTCATTGCCTTTGCCTCCGAAGATTAAATCGTTACCCGATTCGCCAAGGATGATGTCGCTTCCTTCATCTCCATAGAGAGTATCTTCATCTTTGCCTCCAGCGATGAAGTCGTTGCCTTGGTTGCCATTAATAATGTCATTATCGGCACCACCGTATAGGTTGTCATCCCCGGATTTGCCCTCGAATATGTTGGCAGCATCGCTACCTAGTAATTCATCGTTTTGGGCAGTGCCTATTTGAATGCCGGATGCGCCGAGGATGGTGTTTTCAACTGAGTTTGGTCGGTTTAAGTTGGGATAGGTAATTGTGTCGCAGATGCACTCATCGTCGGAGAGGTTATTAGTTGTTGGGGTGGGGGTTGCTGTTTCCGATGGTGTCGGTGTTTCCGAGGCTGTTTCCGATGGTGTCGGTGTTTCCGAGGCTGTTACTGATGGGGTCAGAGCGATCGGTGGGGTGGGAGCGATCGGTGTTGGGGTGTCAGTGCCGGTTTCGGTGTCGGTTTCGGTGTCGATTTCGCCAGAGGTAGGTTCCTCTGGAACGATCGGGCTATTACCATCGATCGTCTCGACAACAGGGCGAACAGTGGGGTCATTAACCTTCACCTTCTCCATCCGAGCCAGAATCGCCTCTTTGGTGTTGTTAGCGAGGAACTGTTCAACTGTCACAGTGCCCGCAGCCAGTTCCGGCAGTCCCACCGCAATTTGACCTACAGACACCGCCTGCAATTTGGTGATGTCAAGAGCGATATCTTTGATGGGGCGACCGCTAGCGACGAGCTCCTTGACCATTTGATTGCCCAGAGCCATGATTTGAGCAGCGGCTTTAGCGGCATTCTCTAGCTGGGTTGGATTGATTTTTGGATCGGACTTTGCTGCTAGAGTAATGGCTCCTTGAACCATCGCTAAGATTGTTTCTGCTTTACCCAAATCTAAAGGAGTGCCGCCCTTAGCTTGATTGGCGATCGCGCCAATTGCCGCCCCCGCAAGTTGAGTCAGCGATAGATTACTTGCTCCATCAATAAACTTAGCTGTTTGGACAATAGTGTTTTGAACCTGAACGTCCAAGGCATAGACAGCTAAACCACTAGGTTCTTCATTAGCCATCGCTTCCTGAGAGTCATATAGACTCAACTTAACACCAGAGGGAATACCCAAAGCTGCTTTTACTTGAGTTTCTGCTTCTTCTAAAGAAATATCAGTTAATGCCAACTCCGCCACAAGCGTTGTTAAAGGAGTCACCATCATCGTGTTGGCTGTGGAAAACAAGGGCGTATCCAGGGGCAAATTCGTGGCTGTATCAGTACCGCCAATCGCTACTAGCTTCCCTTCACTGGGATCAAGGGAGTTATTTTTGTTAGTATCAAAGGTTTCAAGGGGAATCTCTATCTCATAGCTGCCATCTGCTTTGGTTTGAGTGAATGGCTCACTAGCATCTTGCACACCATTCAAGTTGGCATCAAAGAACAGAGTAGCGGTGCTAATGTAGCTGGCCTGTACTGTTCCCTGTTTTGCTCCAAACTCAAACTTGAACAGATTCTCTTTAGCTAAGTCGAACTCTTTTGTGATACCTAATGCACCAAATTCAGCCTTAGCCCGGGCATCTATCGAGCCTTTAAAGTTGAAAGATGCACCGGGATTATACAATATATCGCTCAGTTCATAACCGCGCAGTTTTCCATCTGGTGGAGTGCTACGATCCACCAGATCCATATCGATTGTGCCTTCGATTCCCCCTGTTACCTTAGCCGTAAGTACAGGGCTATTTAAACCAGCATACAGTTGCAAAAATGCTTTGAGCGTAGCTTCTGGTACATCGTCGCCGGTGCCGTCAGCGTTTTCTGTATCGCTGACATAAAACCCCTGCCAAAGATCCGCCAGATACCAATAACCATTGTTGGCTTCAAGGCTTTGAACTATCTTTTTAATACCGTTGGTGTCATAACCAATATCGATGGGACGAACTTTTAAATCTATACCACCCTCAATTCCCAATAACCCTGGAACGAGATCGTATCTCAACCCAGCTAGAGATAAATCTAATTCGGGCAGTTTGTACGTCATGATGGGAATGTCATTTCCAGCCAAGAGCTTTCCAGTGGATTCAGGATCGCTAAAGAGTGGAAAGCTAAGATTCTCGATTACCCCTGACAGTTTGTCCGCAACTTTACTCTTTTTATTTTGATCTTTTGTCCCGCTAACTTGGTTTTTTACCCCTGATGTTTTTTTCTGTTGCGTGAGACTGTTGCTTAATGCAGTCTTACGGTTTGTTTCCTTCTCCTCAAGCTCTTTGTACTTGTCTGCATATTCTTGAGCGTTGCTACTTAGTTTCTTAATTAAGTCATAACCTTGTGCTTCTTCAGTACCTGATTTGCTCCAGGTATAAGGTTGAAAACTCAGTGCAAAGTTATTACCATCTTTAGTAGATTCTTCAACTAATCTGCTAAACTCATCTACTTGAACAACAGCATTGACGTACAAAGAAGCAGCTTTTGCTTTAGGATCTCCTGACAATTCTGCCAGTTTGGTTGCGAGTTCCAAAATAGTGACTTTCCGATCAGAGTCACTATCAAAGAAAGAAGTCGTTCTGCCATCAAAATCTACACTTTTTAAGGCATTGTCAATTCCCGTAAAAATTTTAGTATCGCTTTTGAGGAAATCAATAATTGGTCGAATGGGTTTAAGGATACTCGAAACAAAACCATCATTGCCAAAAATTGGGTTGACAATATCTGTTATCGTTTTCCCTAAATCTAATTTGATGTTATGAAGCTTGAAAGAATTTGGATTTTCTTGTTTAATTTCTTTGCCGTTGCTGTAGGTTACTAGAGGCAAGTCAGTAGATAGGTCGAACTGGAAAGGTGGCGCGAACCAATACTTGTCTGTCACCTGACCGGCAAGATTGAGCGTCCCACCTGCTTTCAATTCAGACTCATATACCTGTTGAGTTTTAGCTGAAGAATAATTCTGTGCTATTTCTGTTGCAGTTAGTCCATAGCCATCAGAGTCATTTCCTGATCCATCAATATCGCGCAAATTTAATTGATAGTTTGCCAGAGATTGACTTAAACCTGTATCATCCGACTTGCCAGTAAATTCCACAGGCAAAAATCCCATGATACTGTTAGACAACTTATAACCGGCTTTGATTTGTTCTTCAGTTAGACTGGTGAGTTCTGTATATCCGGTGTCGATATACCATCCGAGTTCTGGTTTATATTCTAAGCGCACGTCCAGATCGTAATTCAATGTTGTAGAACTGCCACCTGCGCCATTGTCTTTAAATTTGATGCGGTCAAAGAGATTAAATCCCTTACTCCCCAGAGAAGTTTCTTCAAACTTTTCCTCTGCCTTGATCCGAAATTGTAACTTATCATTTGTTACTTCAAATTGAGAAAGATCTAAAGAAAATCCCTGCGGTAAGACTGCTGTTAGCTTTTCTTTTAGCTCTTTGCCAGTCAGTTGAGGGTTCTCAACCAGTACATTCGCAAAGCTTTGACCCACCTTAGACAAACTATTCTCAAGTAAATCACTTGGAAATTTCCCAAAGAACGGTAGAGCGACATTTTTATTATCCTGGGCAGCCGAAGCTCCCAGTAAATCAAAAGCGAGTTGAGCCATACTCGCTCTTGACGGCTTACCGTTACTACTCTCAAAGATAATCCCCTGTGCAACACTATTGTCTAAGGTGACATTGCTTGGACCGCTTAAGATCAGTTTGAAGCGCTCGTTAAATTCAGCTTTGGAGTCGCCATTGATGTTAACGCGAATCGTTTTTTCAGTTTCTCCTGGTGCAAACGTTAAAGTTGGCTGTGGGTCGATCACCTGGTAATCTTTATCTAAAACTGTAGCAGTGCCATCCTGCGTGCGATAGCGAAGGCTAACTGGAGCTTGGGTTGTGCCGGGGCGATCGAGCTTGAGGTTAAAGATGGCTGAGGTAGTAGTCCCCTCTGCTCCTTCGGGGATTAGGACAACAGGGTCGATCGAAATGTTGGGTCTAGCACCGTCAGGATAGAAGGATTGTGAGTCATTAAAATCATCAATGACAACTGTCCCCTCCCCTACAGCCTTGACAAAACTATTACCCTTTAAAACAAGGCTAAACGTTTCATCACCTTCTGCTTTGGTATCAGGTTTAACGTAAACAAAGTCAGCCTCAAGCCCACGGAGTCTGTTTTTTTGGTCATTCGTTAACGACTTGGTGGTAACGGTGATAGTTTTGCTGGTTTGTCCCGGCTCGAAATCAAGAGCATTATATGGGTCGAGTGCGGTGTAATCATTGTCAGAATTATTACTATATATGTCAGAACCCTTGGCTGTACCATCTTTAGTTGTAAATCCAAGCAATGCATTTGGTGGCAAGGGTTTAGAAAGAGTGACGGTAAAAGTAGCGGTTCCCTTGTCCTCATCAATAATGGCAGTATCGCTAATCGTAGCTACTGGTTTGTCATCATCAACAATTGTTACTGTACCTGTATTTTTTGTCAGGGCGGCATTAGTGGCATTGCTGAGAACAAGATTAAACGTTTCGTCAGGTTCAATCTCGGTGTCACCATTCACCAGCACTTTAATAGTTTTCTTTGTTTCTCCGGGGGCAAACTCAAGCTTGCCCTGAAGGTGCGTATAATCGATACCATTGTTTGCACCTGTTGTTCTGTAGTCAACCGTTACTGGAACGTTGAGCGCTTTTGCAAGATTGACCGTAAAAGTCGCTTCTTTTTTGCCGGTGTCGCCCTCAGTCATGCTTACGGGCGCCTCATCAATCCAAAGGTCGATTCTGTCGTTAATCGTAATGGTTCCAGTATCTTTGGCAAGCGGGGCATTGACGGGATTGCTGAGAATGACAGAAAAAGTCTCGTCCGGTTCTTGCTTGCCATCGTTAATGATCGGAACCGATATGGATTTAGTGGTTTCGCCTGACGCGAATGAGACTGTACCAGCGGCGACTGGCTTATAGTCTTGATTCGCGATTGCCGTACCATCTTTGAATGCGTAGTTAACCGATACGTACTCTGTGCTGGGACTAGACAGCTTAATCTCAACATTAGCGACTCCATCTCCACTGCTGGAACCAACTATTTCCGCAACATTGATATCGGGAACAGAAATTGTCGGTCTGGAATCGTCATCCAGTACCGTTGCGATCGCCGAGCCTTTACCTGGAACCACTCCAAGGTTTGTAAACTCAAAGGTATCGAGTCTCAGCTTAAACTGAAAACTCCTGTTTCCTTCAAACGTCGTATCACCTTTGACGGGAATTGCAATCGTTTTACTGACTTCACCCGGCGCCAATGTTGCTAGAGTCGGCTTAACAACCTGTTGATATGCAGCCCCGATCTGACCATAAGAACTTACATCTTCAGTCCGATAATAGAAACTAATCGGTAAACTCGATGGTTTAGAGAGAGTAACTGTAAAATTGGCTTGGGTAGAAAAGGTATTGTTATTCCCGTCAGCATTTCCCTCGTTCAGAGTAATATTTTCTACAGAAATTTCTGGCCGATCATCATCGTTTTCTATGAGTATGCTGTGTAGGAATGAGTGTCTGCTAAAACTAGGAGGATAGAAAGCATCTTTAGTGCTTAGGCGTACAAAAACAGTTTCATTTTTTTCATTGATGAGATCCCCATTAATGAATAGGTCGATCTTTTTCTCAGTTTCGCCAGGATTGAAGGTGATAGTTTGGAGTGGAATCGGGACATAGTCCTTATTTGGCGTGGCAAAAGTGTCAACCCAACTCGGCACATAATCAATGTTAAACTGAGCCGGGTCATAATAAGTTTCAAAATTCACTTTGACTGGAACAGCGATCGGGTTGCTAAGAAAAATCGAAACGTAAGTGTTAGAAGTACCACTGTCTCCTTCTTTTACAGAGTATGGTGTTTGTGTAGCTTTTTGGCTTGCATTAAACCCATAAAAATCAATTGTCGGCTTATCATTTTCATCCTTGATAGTAGCTACCCCAGTTACTTTACCCAAAAAAGCATTTTGAGCGTTGCTCAAAACAACTTTAAACGTTTCATCAGCTTCCCATGTCGCATCATCTGTAACTGGGATGTCAATAGTTTTTAAGGTTTCGCCTGGATTAAACGTAATCGGGGTTGCAGCCTCTGGTATGTAGTCTTTATCTGCAACTTTTGCCGTGTCATCAACCGTTTGATAGTAAACCGTTACTGGCGAGGCGACTTGTCCAGACAGAGAAATGGTAAAGGTAGCTTTCTTATCGCTTTCTTGCAAGGAAATGTCGTTAATGGAAATAGCCAACGGTTTATTGACATTAGGATTGCCTATTTTTGTCCCCGCATCAAAGCGAATGAAGTCTAAGATAGGAATGTCAGCATTAATGGTTCGGCTGCCAAGGGCCTGTGCAATGTCTGCTGTCAAGAACACATAACGGTTTGTCCCAGCCGAGATGACTTCTTGAAACCCTTTAAATTCCATGTTGCTACCAGCAGCAATGGGAGATAGACTTTTCAGTAGGGTATCGCTTCCATCAAGTTTATTATCATTAGAAATCCAAAGCTTAAAGCCATTGGTAGCAATATTTGATGTTTGATAAGTCCCGCCAGTTGTAGCAGTTAACCCTGTAAAGATCGTCTTAGCATTGGTTGGTGAGGATGTAGATAGATCCAGTTGGTAAAGAAGGTTGTTTTTTGTGTTAGCACCAAAAGTGCTGCCGGAAAGGGGCTGACCAGTAATATCAATCTGACGAGGCAAACTGTAACGCAAGACGCGATTCAGGTCAGCAACCCACAGTTGCTGCTTGTCATTATCAAAAAAGCTATCTTTTACCGCTGTAAAATTTGTATCAGTTGTTGCGGATACTGTACTGGTAAAGTCCGCTTGCCCCAAAACGTTAGTTGCTGATGCGCCGTTACTTAAAGAAGCAGCATTTCCAAAAATCAAGACCCGTTTGTTAGAGGTATCTGTAACGTACAGTTGTCCTGCTGCATCCCCAGATATCCATGTTGGCGTATTAAATCCATTTTGACTGGTAGCTGTAGCTTTACTGGTAAAGTTCGATTGTCCTAAAACTCCGTCAGCGGCGGCACCGTTAGCTTTGGTAGCCGCGTTGTCAAACCGCAAGACTCTCTGGTTCCCCTTGTCAGCCACCCACAGCCGACCCGCACTATCCACAAATATATCTGTCGGGGCAGCCAAAGTGTTGGCAGAAGCAGTTGAGGAATAGCTGTTTGTCGTAAGGTTTGATTGTCCTAAAACTCCATCAGCCGCTGCACCGTTAGCTTTAGTAGCCGCGTTGTCAAACCGCAAGACTCTGTGGTTCGCCATGTCAGCCACCCACAGCCGACCCGCACCATCGACAAATACGCTCCTGGGAGCGTTCATACCTGTGCTGCTGGTAGCTGTAGCTGTACTGGTAAAGTTCGGCTGTCCTAAAACTCCGTCAGCCGCCGCACCGTTAGCTTTGGTAGCTGCGTTGTCAAACCGCAGGACTCTATGGTTGTTATAGTCAGCCACCCACAACCGTCCTTGGTTATCAACAAAAATACCCTGGGGATTTAAGTTCTTTCCCAAGCTGGCTTCAGGGCTAGAACCATTCTGAGCAGCATCAAGGGAACTAAACCTTGAAATCGTACCAAACCTACTAACGAAGACTTTCTTGCTGATGGGATCGATTGCAATAGAGGAGGAGTCTCCGAGTGTGCCAAAGTCGCTGGTCGTAAAATCTGCTTGTCCTAATACAACGTCAGCAGATTGAAGGTTTTTTCCAGGTAGAGCGGTTTTGAAGTTCCAGGTTGTTCCACCAACAATCCCAGCAAAATTGTTACCCGCATTGTCTTTAATCGCACCCTTAGCGATTTCAACGTAGTAATCGGTGTTTTGAGCTAAATCTGCCGTGGGATTAACTGTTACTGTACTGCCAGTAACAGTGACATTTGTGGAGGTAACATTTATAGTTTCCACCACCGTGCCGTCGGTTTTCTTGATAACAATATTGCCAGTGCCTTTTTGGACTGCTTCATTCAAGTTGACAACTAAATTAGCAGCAACTGCAATATTAGTGGCGTTATCGGCGGGGGTGAAAGTGGCGGCTGTAGGCGGTGTGGTGTCAGCGGCGACAGCAGTGTTGAAATTCCAAGCAGTTGCACCTGTCGTACCGGCATAATTGTTACCTGCTAAGTCTTTAATCGCACCGTTAGCAATTTCCACGTAGTAACCAGTACCAGGCGCTAAATCTGCCGTGGGATTAACGGTGACGTTACTACCGCTAACGGTGACATTGGGGGAAGTGACATTGATAGTTTCCACCACCGTGCCGTCGGTTTTCTTGATGACAATATTGCCAGTGCCTTTTTGGACGGCTTCATTCAAGGTGACAACTAAATTAGCAGCAACGGCAACACTGGTGGCGTTATCTGCGGGAGTGAAAGTGGCAGTAGGCGCTGTGGTATCAACGGCAGCAGCAGTGTTGAAATTCCAAGCAGTTGCACCTGTAGTGCCAGCATAATTGTTACCTGCTAAGTCTTTAATTGCACCAGTGGCAATTTCAACGTAGTAACCTGTACCTGGCGCTAAATCTGCCGTGGGATTAACGGTGACGTTACTACCGCTAACGGTGACATTGGGGGAAGTAACATTGATAGTTTCCACCACCGTGCCGTCGGTTTTCTTGATAACAATGTTGCCAGTGCCTTTTTTGACAGCTTCATTCAATGTGACAACTAAATTAGCAGCAACGGCAACACTGGTGGCGTTATCTGCGGGAGTGAAAGTGGCAGTAGGCGCTGTGGTATCAACGGCGACAGCAGTGGTGAAATTCCAAGCAGTTGCACCTGTAGTGCCAGCATAATTGTTACCTGCTAAGTCTTTAATCGCACCAGTGGCAATTTCAACGTAGTAACCAGTACCGGGCGCTAAATTTGCTGTTGGATTAACGGTGACTGTACTACCGCTAACGGTGACATTGGGGGAAGTAACATTGATAGTTTCCACCACCGTGCCGTCGGTTTTCTTGATAACAATGTTGCCAGTGCCTTTTTTGACAGCTTCATTCAATGTGACAACTAAATTAGCAGCAACGGCAACACTGGTGGCGTTATCTGCGGGGGTGAAAGTGGCTGTCGGTGGTGTGGTGTCAACGGCAGCAGCCGTGGTGAAATTCCAAGCAGTTGCGCCTGTCGTACCGACATAATTGTTACCTGCTAAGTCTTTAATCGCACCAGTGGCAATTTCAACGTAGTAACCAGTACCGGGCGCTAAATTTGCTGTTGGATTAACGGTGACTGTACTACCGCTAACGGTGACATTGGGGGAAGTAACATTGATAGTTTCCACCACCGTGCCGTCGGTTTTCTTGATAACAATGTTGCCAGTGCCTTTTTTGACAGCTTCATTCAAGGTGACAACTAAATTAGCAGCAACGGCAACACTGGTGGCGTTATCTGCGGGGGTGAAAGTGGCTGTCGGTGGTGTGGTGTCAACGGCAGCAGCCGTGGTGAAATTCCAAGCAGTTGCGCCTGTCGTACCGACATAATTGTTACCAGCTAAGTCTTTAATTGCACCGTTGGCAATTTCGACATAGTATGGAGTGTTTGCTGCCAAGTCAGCAGTCGGATTAATAGTAACGGTAGAGCC
>NZ_JAUBOZ010000037.1:0-68607 GCF_036700475.1 Microcoleus sp. T2B6
GCTGCAATGAATGATGAATACATGATGCTTCTTCTCAAATCCTTTTGTCAAGGCTGATTGAGATGCTCTTACCCTGTTTATAAATTGTCGGTCATTGTTATGTATGGTTTGTGAACCCGCCCCTACAACGTTGTGGTAATTCGAGCGATATCAATATACACAATACCCGTAGATACCGTAGGGTGCGTCGCCACAGATAATCTACTTCCCAAGCTCGAAAATCTAGCAGCTAAGCACCATACAAGGGGCGGGTTTTACCCGAAATATCGATCATCGGTAGCTAAAGATATCGATAAACCCGCCGCCCACAGACTTAAGGAAACAGTTGCGAAATCTGAACTTCTATTTCTGGAAAGGCCAGCATTGACAAAACATCATCTTCATTAAATACTGTTTCTTGTCCGTAGTTTGCCTCGCCCGGTTCGCGAAAAACATAAACTTGCCGCGTGTTAACATCAAGTATCCAATAATCAGTAATTCCCGCTTTAGCATAAGCCGGTGCTTTCCGCTTGCGGTCTGTTTCTAAAGTCGTGTCAGCTATTTCTATTAATAAGAAAATATTGTCTGGTGCGGGATGAAAATCTTGGTACAGCCGAGGGTCAATTTGCACTACAGCAATATCGGGTTCTGGTTCTGAATTTATACTTAGAGTAACCGGGTCTTGGATGCGAATTAAAGCAAGTCCTGCCAGCAGACTTCTTAGATAGTCGGCTGCACAGAGATTAGTTGCTGCGTGGGGAGGCTTTTTTGCACTCCTTGAAATAATTTGCCCGTCAATTAATTCTACTCGTTCATCGGGATTGAGAATGCCAGTTTCGGTCATGCGGCGGTATTCGTCTACAGTCCACAAGCGTAAATCTGTTACAGTCATGGCACCATTTCCTTTGGCGATATTATCTATAGTCCTAGAGGCCGAAACCGCAGGGCGGTTTCATTTTCTTGTAGGGGCAAACCCCCCGTGGTTGCCCCGATGCCTGAAATGTCCATGAAATCATCTGTGGGTGGGGGCGGGCACGGGGGCACCGCCCCTACAAAAGCCTGGTTTTGCGTAGGGGCAATCCCACGCCCGGTTGCCCCGAAACAGCCCTGGCCGAAACCGGGTTTTTTATCAAAATACTCGATGAGAGACTTTAACAATGGTAAAAAATCCGGTTTCTTTGGTAGAGTCCCGGACTACTTTAAATCCAAAATCCCCAATCTAAAATCCCCAACTAAAATTGCTATGTCAGCAATCTAGATTTAGCTGTAATTGCTCCCACACACCACAAAATGGCATTGACAATTTCCGATCGCTGAATATCTTCTGCGTCTAAAAAACTTGCAAACTCTTCCTCAATATTCAAATGGTCTGCAAAATCATAAAGTATGCGCTTGTATTCAGTTGGCATCGGTATTAAAGTAGCTTTCACTAAATCGAAAAGCGCGTTCAAACAGTTGAGGATAGTAGCGGACTCGTCAAAATCTTCGGCATCGAGCAAGTACAGCGTTTCTGCAATGTCGCAAATAGCGTCTATTTGTGTGGGTGGCTTTCCCAGTTCGCTGACATCGATATTGCACAATTGGAGAGCGTTAATCGCTAGTTCTGGACGGGTAAAAAATACAAGTTGACCGCCGGCTACTAAGGGCGGCTCTTGTTCTCCATAGACAATTAGAGTATATAGATTTGGTATTTCGGTGCCGGGGTCGATCCGAAAACCGAACAGCCACAACAATTTTTCTGTATTTGGGTTCGCTGTTTGCAGTGTAGTTGGGAAAATATTGGGTTCTGACATGAATTTTTAATCCCTATAATACGCTCTTAAACTCAGTTTCTACGCAAATTTTTTGTCTTTTAGGACTTACGCAATCATTCCAGGTATGGGGGCAACCACGGGGGGTTTGCCCCTACAAAACACTATATATTGAGGCGGTGCGTAAGTCCTGTCTTTGTGAGAAATCTACAGAGAAACCTGGTTTATAAGGCAAGAGTGCGTAATCTTTTTTCTCCTATAAATTTTGCTGAATAATGTCGCAGCATTCGGCAACAGGTGCTCTTTTTTCCATTGCTGCTACTAGGGCTTCGTAAGCTGATTTGTGGCTTTCGAGCAGGTTTTTTGCTCGCAGCAAACCCCAGTTTTGTTTAAGTTGAATCTCGGAACTTGGACGGCGCAGTTGTGTTAAAATTGCACTAATTTTGGTGCGGTCTTCTGCTCCTCCTTCTGCACTGCCGTAAACAAATTTTTCGGCGACTATTCCGGCCATCCACACGGTGCAGTATTGGTCTAAAAGTTGGGCGGAAAGAGTGCCATTTTGGAGTTGAGATGCTAATTGTTCGTCTTCAAATCGGACGCCGCCTTGGGCTGTTTGACCTTGTTTAAATGCTTCCCAAGCGTTGAGGGCGTAGCTGGTTACGGGAATTCCCAACAGGTACGCTACTAGGAAGTGTCCGGCTTCGTGGTGAAGGATACGATCGCGCTTTTGTTTGGAAGTTCCCCCCAGCCAATCTAATAAAATAGTACCGCCTTGACCTTGCCACTGGAAACTGTCAAGGGTAGCAAGCCCCAACAGGCAAAAAGTGGCGATCGCAGGTACGGCTTCTGGCAAGTTGAATAGGGGCCCCAACAATATTGAAACGGTGATGGCAAAGATAGAAATAGCGATAATATTCAAAGAAGTGTCTTTCATAATGCGGAATTGGTAACTGGGAATTGCTAATGGGTAATTTGTAATAGGGAATTGGTAATGGGAAGGGGTTTTAGAGGTAAACTCAGGTACGATCGCGCGATCGGTTTGGCAGCGTCGGGTCGATCGCAGCAGCCGGGACTTCCGACAAAAACACCATCTTCCAGTTTGACGGAAAATTGTCCCTCCGAAGCCACCGATATTAAAAAGATATTAAAATAAATCAAAGTCCAGTAAAAGTGTTAGTGGAATCCTTCATGTCAGTTTTGGCAGCGATCGCAGTTTTAGGTATCTTGATTGTCGTTCACGAACTCGGCCACTTCCTGGCGGCGAGACTTCAACACATCCACGTCAACCGCTTCTCCATCGGTTTCGGGCCCGTCCTCTGGAAGTACCAAGGCCCGGAAACTGAATACGCCCTCCGCGCCTTTCCCCTGGGAGGTTTCGTGGGTTTCCCGGACGACGATCCCGACAGTACAATTCCCCCAAATGACCCGAATTTGCTCAAAAATCGCCCCGTGCTCGATCGGGCGATCGTCATTAGCGCAGGGGTAATTGCCAACTTAATTTTTGCTTACTTCCTGCTGGTGGTGCAATTGGGTACTGTCGGCGCGGCAGAAATGAACTACCTACCGGGAGTTAAAGTCCCGGAAGTCGCCGCAGAAGTCAGTTCGGCCGCGAAACAAGCGGGAATTCGATCGGGCGACGTTGTTCTGTCTGTTGACGGCAAGGAATTGGGCGCTTCCGGCGAAGCAGTCAAATTATTGGTCGCAGCAATCCAAGATCATCCCAACCAACCCCTAGCGTTGGAAATTCAGCGCCAAGAACAAAAATTTGTGGTGACAGTAACTCCTGAAGAGTCGCCCGACGGCAAAGGTCGCATTGGCGTGCAGCTAACTTCTAACGGCACTGTGGTGCGACAGAGGGCCGGATTTGTAGAGGCGTTTAGCAAGGCCGCCAAAGAATTTGAGCGCATTGTGGTGCTGACGGTTCAAGGTTTCGGGCAGTTACTTAGCAATTTCAGCCAGACTGCCGACAAGTTGTCCGGGCCTGTGGCGATTGTGGCGATTGGTGCAGGGATTGCCAAATCGGATGCTGCCAGTTTGTTTCAGTATGCGGTGCTAATTAGCATCAATTTGGCTGTGATTAATATCTTGCCTTTACCTGCTTTGGACGGCGGTCAGCTAGCTTTTCTGTTAATAGAAGGACTGCGGGGCAAGCCTCTGCCGAACCGCATTCAGGAAAATGTCATGCAGACTGGTTTGGTGTTGTTGCTGGGTTTGGGAATTTTCTTGATTATTCGCGATACAGCTAATTTGGCTGGGTTCGATTTGATGGGCAATCTTAGGCAACAATAGTCAGTAGTCAGTAGTCAGTAGTCAGTATAGCAATCCTCGCATCAGTTTCAATAACTGGTTAACTTCCAAGCTCTGCCTGGGAACCGATGTAAGCGAGGCTCTGCCTCGGCCCAGACTATGGAGGCAGAGCCTCCGGATATGCGTTACCAGGCTCTTCCTGGTAACGAGTATAATCATTTAGGATTGCTATAGTTGGTTGTTATTGGTTATTGATTATTGATTATTGGTTATTGATTATTGGTTATTTGTTGGTTGCCACTAATAACCAATAAGATTAGTCAACAGTTAAAAATTAACAGTCATTAGTCATGACAGCACTTTTGACTAATGACTAATATTCGCTCCTTAAATTTGGCAAAAAAAGCAATGATTACACAACTGCAATATCCAGAAAGATCAAAAATCATCTACCCCGATGACAACGGAGAACCCATGTCAGATAATACCGAACAGTTTCGATTAATCGTCTGGATCAAAGAAAATTTAGAACTTTTATTTGCAAGGGTTGCTGATGTTTTTGTGGCGGGTAACTTACTGTGGTATCCAGTAGAAGGAAATAATAAACTTGCTCAAGCACCCGATGTGCTGGTAGCCTTTGGCAGACCGAAAAGATATCGAGGTTCCTACCAACAGTGGAACGAAGATAACATTCCGCCACAAGTCGTGTTTGAAATTTTGTCCCCTGGCAACCGTCTAACTCCGATGATTCAAAAATTCAAATTTTACGAACGCTACGGCGTGGAAGAATATTACTTGTACAACCCTGAACAAGTGGATTTAACTATATGGCAGCGTCGAGACCAAGAATTAGAAGCTGTAGAATCGGCGGACGGTTGGGTAAGTCCCCGGCTAGGAGTGCGGTTTCAACTATCAGAAACCGCACTAGAAATATTCGGACCAAACGGAGCGCCATTTGTAAGTTTTGTGGAACTCGCTCAACTGCGAGAGCAAGCAGAATTAAGAGCTGAAGAAGAACAGCAAAGGGCCGAACAAGAACAGCAAAGGGCCGAACAAGAACGCCAAAGAGCCGAACAAGAACGCCAAAGAGCCGAACAAGAACGCCAAAGAGCCGAACAAGCAGAAACTTTGCTGGAACAAGAACGATCGCGATCGGAAGCTTTAGAAGCTCGACTCCGCGAAATGGGAATCGACCCCAATCTTTTGTAAAGGACTAATGACTAATGACTAAGGACTAATGACTAATGACTAATGACTAATGACTAAAAAGTTAAGTTTAAAACAACGATCGCTCGAAATTCTGGTTCGCCTCAAACGCCTCTATCCAGAAGCTCCTTGCACTCTCAACTACGAAACTCCCGTGCAGTTGCTGGTGGCGACGATTCTCTCGGCTCAGTGTACGGACGATCGAGTAAATCTGGTAACGCCGGCTTTGTTTAAGCGTTTTCCCGATGCGGTGGCTTTGGCAAATGCTGATTTAGAAGAATTGGAAAGTCTGGTGCGATCGACTGGTTTCTACCGCAATAAGTCTAAAAATATTAAAGGTGCTTGTCAGGCGATCGTCAATAAATTTAACAATCAAGTGCCGCAGCGGATGGAACTGCTGCTAGAATTGCCCGGAGTTGCCCGCAAAACGGCTAATGTCGTTCTCGCTCACGCTTTTGGTATTAATATGGGCGTGACGGTAGACACTCACGTCAAACGTTTGACTCAGCGGTTAGGATTGACCGAACATACCGATCCTACAAGGATCGAGCGGGATTTGATGATATTGTTGCCGCAGCCGGATTGGGAAAATTGGTCGATTCGGTTGGTTTATCACGGCAGGGCGGTTTGTAATGCCAGAAATCCGGCTTGCAATGTTTGCGAACTGGCAGATTTGTGTCCTTCTGCTAATAGTTTGGTGTTGCACCAATGTTAAGTACAGGCAAGATGCCTGTACCACAAAAATGTTGAGTTATTGTGGAACAGGCATCTTGCCTGTTGCTAAAAATGTTAATTTATTGTGGAACAGGCATCTTGCCTGTTGCTAAAAATGTTGAGTTATTGTGGAACAGGCATCTTGCCTGTTGCTAAAAATCTTGTTGACAAAAGAAATAATTCAAATAAAAGAGATCCAAAATGACAAAAATATAGTAAAATAGTAGATTGTGATTAATCTAAGGATATCAACAGATTATGGCTAAGAAGAGCATGGTCGAGCGCGAGAAAAAGCGCCAGAGACTCGTAGACAAGTACGCCGACAAGCGGGAAGACCTGAAAGACCAGTTTGACCAAGCTACCAATCAGATGGACAAAATGGCGATTCACCGCCAACTACAACAGCTACCCCGCAGCAGTTCGCGGACTCGCTTGCGGAACCGCTGCTGGGCAACTGGACGCCCCAGAGGTTACTATCGTGACTTCGGACTGTCTCGCAACATGATGCGAGAAATGGCTCACGAAGGTCTTTTGCCCGGTGTTGTGAAGTCTAGCTGGTAGCACGAAGAAAGAAGGAAGGCACGACACGGATGATGACACGGATACACGGATGATGTTTTTCTGAAATTGTCGTGTTTCTGGAGATTTATTCTAAAGAAAAAGGAAGAAGGAAGAAGGAAAAAAACTTATAAATAATCGGCAAGATTATGTTTGGGGTTGATTCTTGTTTCAGACTTATGAGTTAAATTTTCCTCCTTCTTGCTTCACTGGCCACAGCATTTATCGATGCCTAGACTATCGAGTAACAAGTCGCTGACGGCATTGGCGATCGCAAATTCGCCGTAGAAGCTTTTAGAAAAATCATAGGCCTGCATTTCGGTGACGATCGCAATTACGAGGCTGCCCACGTCATTTTCGCCTTCCATACGCTGGCGAACATAGATTTGGGCAGCTCTTTTAGCTATTTGCTGGTTGGCTGCTTCTGGGATAAACTCGGAGTCTAGCCATGCCAGCAGCGTTTGTTGGAGCCATTGGCCTTCTTGCTCAGGGTTTTTGGCGGGCGGTAAGGTAATAGGTTCAATGGTTTCAGACATGATTATTCCTAATTGCTAATGTTGACTTTGAAAAGTTAACTGAGAAATGACAACTGATAAATATATGCAATATGATATACCGACAATTATACAAGGATATGCCCAAGGCTACTTCTTGATGGCAAATGACGGCGAGGAAAGTTTGGGGTGGTATTCCAGCCGGCAGCGGGCGCTGATTCCCCTGGATGAAAGATTTACCTATCCGAAATCCCTGCGTCGCCAAATCAATCAAAATCGATTTTCGGTGGCTGTGAACCGCGATTTTGGCGCGGTGGTTGAGGGTTGTGCCGATCGCGAAACGACTTGGATTTCTAAGGAGCTCAAGAAGATTTACTGGGGTTTGTATGAGGCCGGTTGGGCTTACAGCTTCGAGACTTGGTGCGGCGACGAATTGGCGGGCGGTATTCTCGGATTGTCGATCGGCGGTGCGTTTATTGGGGAGTCGATGTTTTACCGAATTCCCGAGGGTTCTAAGGTGGCGATGGTGAAGTTGGTGGAGAGATTGCGCGATCGATCTTATCTGATGTTCGACGCTCAAATGAACAATCCGCACTTGGAAAGATTCGGAGCTTATACTGTTAAGGAAAAACTGTACAACACTCTTTTGCAAGCAGCTTTGAAGCGCCGCTGCACGCTATTTTGAATATTCTGTCAGTAGGGAAAGGGCAATGTCATTTTCGGCTCGAATAGTTGCTTCAAACAATAGTATAATTAAGCTCAGATACTTCTCGGATACAACCACTATGCAAGTCACAACCGAAGAAATTATTTATCCCAGCAGCGACGGTCAACCAATGGCAGACAGCACAATACAATACAAATTAATTGTCACAATCAAAGAAGGTTGCGAATCGCTGTTTGAAGATGACCCCAACGTGTTTGTAGCCGCCGATTTACTGTGGTATCCGGTTGAAGGTAGACCAGATATTTCTCAAGCGCCGGATACGATGGTGATATTTGGTAGACCAAAAGGCGAGCGACGTTCATACATACAATCTCGCGAAGATAATATTGCTCCCCAAGTCGTCTTTGAAATTCGCTCCCACAACGATAGTAACACAAAAATGAACAAGAAACTTTCATTTTACTATCGTTATGGAGTCGAGGAGTATTACCTTTACGATCCCGAAAGAAATCAGTTAGAAGGTTGGCAAAGAATTGAAGGAATCTTAGAACCAATTGAACCGATGGAGGGATGGATAAGTCCCAGACTGGGAGTGCGGTTTGAGTTACCAGAAGAAGGGTTAGAAATCTATCGCCCTGATGGAGAAAAGTTTCTTTCCTATTCCGAAATAAATGCAGAGCGGCTATTAGAGCGACGGCGCGCAGAACAAGAATTTCAGCGTGCAGAAGAAGCCTCGCAGCGGGCCGAACAAGAAGCTCAAAAAGCCGAACGTTTAGCCGCCAAACTGCGCGAATTGAACATCGATCCAGATAGCATCTAAGCTCGAACTAGGAGAATAAACCCGGTTTGTCAAAGAAATCGGGTTTCTGGGGATTGCAGTTATTTACTTTTTTCAGGGCGAACCGGGATATTTGGTCGATCGCCCCCCAACTAAAATCACTGATACTACAATATATAATACAGAGATGTGAGCCAAAATCCTTGGTGCTCAGAAAAATCAGAATCGAAGCCCCTTGAATGTGTAAAAATACTGAAGCAAACATTACTAAACCCTGCACGGAGCAATTGTTGTGGATTCCAGATATAACCCCCAATCCATAGAAGAAAAATGGCAGCAGACATGGGCTGAGCAAAACTTAGACCAGATGCCAGAAGATACCCAAAAGCCTAAATTTTATGCCTTATCCATGTTCCCCTACCCGTCGGGAAACCTGCACATGGGGCACGTCCGCAACTACACAATCATCGATGTAATTGCCAGACTCAAGCGAATGCAAGGCTATCGCGTACTCAATCCGATGGGGTGGGACGCTTTTGGTTTGCCCGCAGAAAATGCCGCCATCGAGCGCGGAATTCCCCCGGCAAAATGGACGTATGAAAATATTGCCCAAATGAAAGGCTTATTTCGCCGTCTCGGCATTTCCTTTGATTGGACAAAAGAAGTTACAACTTGTTCTCCCGATTATTATCGGTGGACTCAATGGATTTTCTTACAATTTTTAGAAGCAGGATTAGCATATCAAAAAGAAGCGGCAGTTAATTGGGACCCGATCGACCAAACAGTCTTAGCAAACGAACAAGTAGATAACGAAGGACGTTCCTGGCGTTCCGGTGCCAAAGTCGAGCGCAAATTATTGCGGCAGTGGTTCCTCAAAATTACCGATTACGCCGAACAGTTATTAAACGACTTAGACAAATTGCCAGATTGGCCAGAAAGAGTCAAATTAATGCAAGCTAACTGGATCGGCAAATCAGTCGGCGCTTACTTAGAATTTCCGATTGTCGGAATGGATGAAAAAATCGCTGTTTTCACCACTCGCCCAGACACAGTTTACGGCGTCAGTTACCTTGTTTTAGCGCCGGAACATCCACTAACTCAGCGCGTGACAACCGCAGACAGAAAAGCGGCCGTAGAAACCTTCATCAAAGAAGTCGCCGCCCAAAGCGAGATCGATCGCACAGCCGAAGACAAACCAAAGCGCGGTATCCCCACAGGCGGCAAAGCAATCAACCCTTTCAACGGCGAAGAAATTCCCATTTGGATTGCCGATTATGTATTGTACGAATACGGCACCGGCGCAGTTATGGGAGTACCCGCCCACGACACGCGAGATTTCAAATTTGCCAATCAATATCAACTGCCAATTAAAGTAGTAATTGTGGATGATGATGAGCTGCCATTGAGCGAAGCTTACACCGAACCAGGAATTATGATTAATTCCGAAAGCTTCAACGGCATGGATTCAATTAAAGGCAAAGCAGCGATTATTCACCATGCCGAAAATGCAGGTTATGGCAAAGCCCGCATCCAATACCGCTTGAGAGATTGGTTGATTTCTAGACAGCGTTATTGGGGCGCTCCGATTCCCGTAATTCACTGTCCCACCTGCGGGACAGTACCCGTACCCGCATCGGATTTGCCCGTATTGTTGCCGGAAAATGTACAATTTACTGGCAAAGGTTCGCCCTTGGCAAAGATGGAAGAATGGGTAAACGTTCCTTGTCCGAGTTGCGGGACTGCGGCGAAGCGGGAAACAGATACGATGGATACTTTTATAGATTCTTCGTGGTATTTCTTGCGCTATCCCGATGCTCAAAATCAAGAGCAAGTCTTCGATACGGCAAAGACAAATGATTGGATGCCCGTAGACCAATATGTCGGCGGCATCGAACACGCAATCTTGCACTTGCTGTATTCGCGGTTCTTTACCAAGGTTTTGCGCGATCGGGGTTTGATCAATTGTGACGAACCATTTAAACGCCTGTTAACTCAAGGCATGGTGCAAGCAATGGCCTATAAAAATCCTGTTACTGGCAAATACGTTCCCCCAGCAGATATAGACCCCACAAATCCCAAAGATCCTCAAACTGGCGAAGCTTTGGAAGTCTTCTACGAGAAGATGTCCAAATCAAAATACAATGGCGTTGACCCCTTGCAAGTTATGGGCAAATATGGGGTAGATACGGCGCGGATGTTTATTTTATTCAAAGCGCCCCCAGAGAAGGATTTGGAGTGGGACGACGCTGATGTGGAAGGGCAATTTCGCTTTTTAAATCGCGTTTGGCGCGTGGTTACAGAGTTTGGTGCACCCCCCCCTGCCCCCCCTTCGCAAGGGGGGGAGAAAGAGGTTTTAAGTAAACCTGAGAAGGATTTGCGGCGGGCGATTCACACTGCAATTAAGGAAGTGAGCGAAGATTTGGAGGGCGATTATCAGTTCAATACTGCTGTTTCGGAAATGATGAAACTCAGCAATGCTTTGAATGATGCTAAATGTAAAGATTCGCCAATTTATGCAGAAGGAATTAACACTTTGATTCGCTTGTTAGCGCCTTTTGCGCCGCATATTGCTGATGAATTGTGGCACAATACTGGTAACAGTGAATCGGTGCATACGCAAACTTGGCCGAGTGTGGATGCTTCTGCGTTAATTACCGATGAAATTACGCTGGTAATTCAAGTTATGGGCAAAACTCGAGGCACAATTCAAGTGCCTTCTGGTGCTGATAAAGCTGCGTTGGAAAAGTTTGCTCGCGAGTCTGAATTGGCTAAGCGTCACCTTGAAGGTAAGGAGATTAAAAAGGTAATTGTGGTGCCTGGAAAGTTGGTTAATTTCGTGGTAGCTTGAGGGTAAAAATCGCTACCTGTAGGCAAGCTATCGTTTCTACACAAACACAACCTAATCCCCTTTAAACACTATCGGGCAACTATTATTTACTATAAGAGTAGACAAGTTGCCCTTTTTTTACTAACTTTAAGGGAATTTTAGGATTGTTTAGCGGCTCGTTTCTTAGCCTCACCTTTTCTTCCCATTCTTTAAATTTAGGTTCCAGCATTTCAGGTGTAAGTTTATAAATCTCTTTGAGAGTTATGCCTTCATACAGTCCAATATACCAAGCTTCTACTCGGCGATACTTGTCAAGTATAATTTCATTCAAATGATGGTGAGTAGTGACCCCACCGCTTCTATTGAGAGCAATATTTATTGTTTTAAGTTCGTATTCTTTTCCTTCAGCATCAATAGCATCGTTTCCTTCACGTCCAGGCGATATCCGCAGCCCTAAAAGAATTAATAACTGTAAAGTCTTTCCCCCGTTATCTTGAAAAATATCCGCAATACCATATTCACTAGCCAGATTTTGCAATTCTTGGATGCTTTTCATAGCATTTTCTAGCCGTTTAGCATCTGAAATGCGTTCTGCTTCCGTGGTAACAGCCTCTTCAACAGGCTCTACAACTGACGGAGAAACTGGTTCAGCTATTAGGGTGTTAATGAGAGCTGTACTTTCGCCGCTTTGGCTAAAACTGATTAAATAAGTAGCGGGTACATCGAGCGCTTCAGCTAGAGCGAAAATAACTTCAAAGGATGGCGATCTTTCACCGCGTTCCAATAAGCTGATATAGTCAGTAGTCTTGTCTATGAGTTCTGCTAACTCGTCCTGTGTCATCCTTTTTTCTCTGCGTAACTGACTTACCTTGACTGCAAATTGTTGTCTGGCTTCTTTGTAATTCATACCCCTCACAATTCATAAAAACGAACTGAAAGTTCGCTTTTTGAATGGTACGAAGAATTTATACACAAAACAACGAACTGAAAGTACGGATTTAGTAACACTGAGAGTACGGATTTTGATATAATGACAGTAGGCTGTGTCTTTTGTACCTTAAACTAATCTAAATTAAGCATGAGTAACATTTTGCCCGCTCCAATTTACACCACCCAATACGGTCAATCTTATTTGGGAGATTCTCTTCATCTCCTGAATAGTCTTGCTAGCAATTCTATAGATTTGGTGATTACATCCCCTCCTTTTGCATTGCAACGCCAAAAGAGTTATGGAAATGAGGATCAAGATTTATATGTTGATTGGCTGCTGGGCTTTGCTCCTGAAATTAAAAGAGTTCTTAAGGATACTGGAAGTTTTGTTATAGACCTTGGAGGTGCTTATCAGAAAGGAATACCTGTACGGTCGCTGTATAATTACCGCGTACTTATTAGGTTATGTGACGAATATGAATTTAAACTTGCTCAAGAGTTTTTCTGGTTTAATCCTTCAAAACTTCCATCTCCTATAGAGTGGGTGAATAAAAAGAAAATCCGGGCAAAAGATTCTGTGAATACTGTTTGGTGGCTTTCCAAAACGAATCAACCTCAAGCGAATATTACTAAAGTCAAAGTAGAGTATTCTGAGAGAATGAAAAAACTTTTGAAAAATGCTGATGAATTTTACACGCCCAAAGAACGTCCTTCCGGTCACAATATTAGCGATCGATTTGCCAAAGATAATGGAGGTGCTATTCCATCTAATTTGCTAGAAATTTCTAATTCTGAAAGTAATTCTCAATACTTGCGTTGGTGCAAAGAGTTTAATGTTAAGGCGCATCCGGCACGTTTTCCCCAAAGATTACCGTCATTTTTTATAAATTTTCTTACTGAACCGGGAGACTTGGTAGTAGATATTTTTTCTGGTTCTAATACTACGGGTTTTGCAGCAGAAGAATTATCAAGAAACTGGATAAGCTTTGAAAAAGAAAAACAATATGTTGCTGCATCAATATTTAGATTTTTGCCTCAAGAATCTTTTGGGCAAGCGGATACAATATACAACCAATTGTTAACTGAGGAAGCATCAGGATTGATTTTACCTCAAAATAGGCTAGTTTTTGAAGTTAATAATTATTGTTTTTAATTTGGCTAAACAGCCAAAATTTTATTTGAGTTACCACAATGCTCGAAATACAAAATAGATACAGACATTGTTTGAAGTTGCTATTTTTAATAGGAAAGATTTGGGCGATCGCCTACATTGCTTCCTGTATACTCTTGTTTTTTCTGCAAACTCGTTTGATCTTTCAGCCAACACCTACAATCGCCAAAACACCGGATGCTTTTAACATCCCTTACCAAGAAGTTTGGTTGCCAGTTAAGGGTCGATCGCGCAAAATTGAAAAACTTCACGGTTGGTGGCTGCCCGCCGCAAATCGAAAATCATTAGGAACTTTATTGTACCTGCACGGCAGGGGTTTGAACATCGGTGCGAATATCAGTCAATCTTACCGCTTTCGGCAATTGGGTTTTTCTGTATTGCTGATTGATTACCGGGGTTACGGCCGCAGTCAAGGCAGTTTTCCGAAGGAATCACAAGTATATGAAGATGCTGAAGTTGCTTATAATTATTTAGTTAAGCAGCGGCAATTGTTGCCTAGCCAAATTTTATTTTACGGTCATTCAATGGGAGGTGCTGTTGCTATTGAGTTAGCAATCAGGCATCCAGAAGCTGCTGGCTTGATTGTCCACAATTCGTTTACTTCTATGGTGGATATGGTGGAAAATAATGCTTATATGCGATTTTTTCCGGTGCGGTTGTTGCTGACGCAAAGGTTTGATTCTCTGGCTAAGGTCAAATCACTGCGAATGCCGATTTTGTTTGTTCACGGGATTGCCGATCGTTTTGTTCCTGCTACTATGAGCAAAAAGTTATATGCTAGTTCTCCTGAATATAAAAAAATTTTGCTAGTTCCTAATGCTAGGCACAATAATGGAGATGCTTTTTTTAATAATCCCGAATATCGCCAAACTATTGTGGATTTTGCCGAAAAAGTAATCGATCGAAAAAAACTATGACTTACGCACTCCGCCTTCATAACCGGGTTTTTCACCGCATCTGCTGGTTACAACAAAGTTTTTTCGTAAAAAACCAGGTTTCCGAGCACCCATGCGTATAGCGGTTCTCAATAAAATGAGGTACACACCGCTCACAACTGATGCCCTATGCCCTATGCCCTATGCCCTATGCCCTATGCCCTATGCCCTATGCCCGCGAGAGCACCTCATGTTACTGAGAAAGGCTATAAGTCCTATTTAATTGTTAGTTTCAAAAAGTAATTGCACGATCGCTCCGCATTCCAATTTTAATACAGATTGAGCGCTGCCGCCATTAACGGCAATTTCTACCCAACCGTCAGAACCAGTTATGGCAATTAAATCGCCCGGTTCGGTGTCGCTGTAGGTTTTACCGCTGGGGATGCGAATTGCATCAGAACTATTGCTAATTGTCAATGACCAATTGTTACCTATAATGCAATTATTCGGGATATTAGTAATTAGATTGCCAAAGCGATCGACATATTGAATGCAGCCTGCTGCACCTGTGGCTGTAACGGCACAATTTGGTATCTCTAACTCTACTAAACTTGCAGGGTCGATCGCCCCTCCCAAGTCTTCCAACGCCACCCCGTTGGCCAAGTGAGCGCCCGCTGCTGCAAAAATATCGCGACCGTGAAAAGTGCTGCTGGGTTGAGGTGTGCGCCAGTATTGAGAATTCGTGAGTTCGACAGAGGATCTCGCACTTTCCCGACTCAACACCCCGCTAAACAACCCGTTATCCGGCCCGACAAGAAAGCAATTAGCACATTTAATCGCAACCGGGCGTCTCTTGCTTCCCACCCCCGGATCGACGACAGCAACGTGTACGGTTTCCGGCGGAAAATAAGCAAAAGCAGTCATCAAACAAAACCTCGCCGCCGCAATATTTTGAGAGGGTATTTGGTGCGTAATGTCAATGACTTTTAACTGCGGGTTAATTTGGGCGATCGCACCTTTCATCACTCCCACATAAACATCGCTTAATCCAAAATCCGTAAGCAGAGTTATAATTCTATTTTTAGACATATATCCAAAGGTAAAAATATGGTATCACAATGGGAAAACTTTCTGCAAAACTTGGGAGAATGGCACGGTTCCTTCACTCAGCTATCAACGCGAGGAGAGGTACTTCAAGATACTCCTAGCATTATTTCTCTCGAAGGCTTCAATGACAACAAAACAGTGCGATTGAAACTGCGTCGGTTTTCCCCAAATCCTAGCGGTGTCGGCGAACCGGAAGTCAGCGAACTTGTTCGAGAATATCAAAGTTTGGGACGAGATATCCTATTTTTTGAGAATGGAGCTTTTTCTCAGGGTACTATTCAACTAGCGCCTTTTTCAGAGTGCGGTGCCGAGTTGAGTTTTATCTACAATTATCGTCGGTTGCGCTTCCCTCTGACATACAATACCGACGGCAATTTATCCAAACTTATCTTAATTCGGGAAAAGCAGCTTGATAAAAATGTCCCCGAACGTCCGCCTTTAACTGTTGAAGATTTGCTGGGAGAGTGGGAGGGCGAGGCCGTGACAATGTATCCTGATTCGCGTTCTCCTGACTTTTCTTCTACCAATTTACAATTGCATTTAGAAAGTAGCGATCGCCTAGTGCACAAAATCACTTTTGGCAGTAATGCTAGTGTTATCACTTCTAGCGCCACCATAGACGGTTCAGTTCTGCACTTTAACGAAGGTGCTTCACCCGTGCAAGTTGTGCTCCTTCCTGACGGCGGTTCTTGCACTTTACCTGTCAAGATTGAATCCAGAAAACCTATATTTTTCGAGGCCGGTTGGTTGGTAGAACCTGACTTGCGGTTTCGGATGATTCGCAGTTACAATGAGCGGGGTGAATGGGTAAGTTTGACTTTAGTTAAAGAACGAAAAATTAGTCATTAGTAATTTAGTCATTAGTCATTAGTCATTAGTTAGTAGGGGCGGGTTTTACCCTAAATATTTATAGGTAACTCAGGAAATAGATAAACCCGCCCTTTGGATTTGATGCTCTTCCAGTCCACTTTACGGCGGAGGAAAGTTTATGTAGCAGCTAATTTTATTTGCGGGACTTTGTTTCCTGGGTTTGCGATTGAATCACCGCACTCCAATCATCATTGTTAACAGCCGCTTCCAAATCCTTAGCGCGTTCGCCGTCATTTTTGGCTGCTGTTTCTAACTCTTTGGTAAGACTAGAATCTGCCATTGCTTTACGCAATTTCAGCTTCTTTTCCTCATAAGCTTTTTGTTCCTCAGCAGACATTGCCGATCGCGCTGCTTGGCCTACCGTAGCCGCCCACATTTCGCTTTCAGCATCGTTTCCAGGCGGAATGCTGCCAATTTCTGCTATCCAAGCATCGCGCAAACTTTCCATTTCTTCCCGCTTCGGGAATTTGAAAGTTTGCACGCGCAGGAAAGCACAATTTTCTGCGCCATTTTGGGCGATGTGACCGTTGATTGAAAGCAGGATATTTCGCGAATAACCTACATACTGAGTGTTGCGGGAAGTGTCCATTACAGCGTAAACGCCGGCGACTTTCGCGTTAGTTGCCAAATCGCGCCATGTATCGATCGAGATTACTTGCGTACCGTCATTTTCTAATTCAGAAAGAGTCGCTGCTGCGCTGTGTTCTGAGTCGGAACTGTATAAAAAGTTGTGCAGTCCTTCATGGGCGACAGGTACGTTTTGATGTTCAATTGCTACGTCTCGATCGGCATTCACTTGATTAGCTTCCATTAAACTCAATTCCTCAAAAAATGTCAACTTTACTCATTAAATCTCACTTTCAAGGGCGGGTTTTCCAACCCACCCCACAATAAAGTTCTCTTTGTGGAACATGCATCTTGCCTGTTCTATTGTTTTTTTTGCCCTTATATAGCAATCCTAAATGAGATGTAGGGGTAGTGCTAAGAGTGCCTACCCCAGCATCATGGGGGCAACCACGGGGGGTTTGCCCCTACAAGAATTACACAAATGATGCGAGGATTGCTATAGCGGTTCTCAAAAAAGTGAGGTATGCCCACGGAGGCCACGGAGGCCACGGAGGCCACGGAGGCCACGGAGGCCATGAGTACCTCATATGAGAGATCGAGAGGCTATATATACTTAACTTACGGCAATTTGTTGCAATTCCTCGTCAGTCAATTTAACTTCGAGCGCCTGCACAGAGTCCTCAATACTCGATACTTTGGTCGCACCGGGAATCGGAACGATGCAAGGCGATTGGGCCATCAACCAAGCTAATACTATACAGTAAACTGAAACGTTTTTTTCTGCTGCTAATTTGGCGATCGCGGGCATATCTTGCAAGCTGGTGACGCGGCGGCTTCCTCCCAAAGGACTCCAGGGAAAAAATGTCAGTTTTTCGGTTTCGCAATATTCCAGAACCCCGTCTGATTCCGGCTGTCTGTGCCACGGATTGTACTGATTCTGCACGGAGACAACTTCTACTGTATCGCGGGCACGTTTGATCTGCTCTACAGAAAAGTTGGACAATCCAATAAATCGAATCATTCCTGCTTCTACTGCTTCTTTTGCAGGTGCTAGGGCTGCTTCGATGGTATAAGCGGGATCTGGCGAGTGGTACTGCCAAAGGTCGATCGGTTCCTTGCCGCCCAATGCTTCAAAACTTTCCCGAATTGTCTTGCGTAAATGGTGGGGGTTGCCATTGCGCGTCCACGCACCTTGAGGCCGCATTAAGCCGCCTTTAGTGGCGATAGTAACGGCGCGAGTATCTCCGGTGTACTGTTCCAAAGCTTTGGCAATCAACTGCTCGTTGTGGTGTTTATCAGATTGATCTTGGCAGTAGGAATCTGCTGTGTCAATTAGGGTGACACCCAAATCGAGGGCGCGGTGAATTACCGCCATTGATTGATCTTCGGGGGGCCGGCCGCTTAAGGACATTGGCATACATCCAAGACCGATCGCGCTGATAGTAAAATTACTGTTACCCAGTTTTTTTCTTTTCATTGGTTTGCCTTCTTGTGCGTGGTTTATTTCCAGTTTACATTTCAAGGATAGGTTGAGATATTACATTTATTTAACTATCTATCTAAGTAAATAGACAAAAATATTTTTTAGATAAGCTGTTTTGCCTTGAAAATGTATATTTCACTTCTCTATTCCCCAGGTGTCAAATCCTCTCCCTCTCAAACATAATAGACAATCTAGATGTGCAGCCGCTTACCTACCTACTTAACTAGCTGGAAGCGCTGGTGTAAAAGCGGAGTGCAAATTGCCAGAAGTAGCGGGAGAAAAATAACAGCCCGATCGCCAATATTCCCGCCCCTGCGATCCAAACGATTTCACCTCTCCCCAGCATGGCTTCTGCAGGCACAGTCGTCAAGAAGGCAACGGGAACTACGAAGGTGAAGAAAAATCGATAAGCTGCGGGATAAGCTGCCATGGGAAATCTACCCGCTTCTAACAATCCTTTGAGGACTTCGGTAACATTGTAAATTTTGACAAACCAAATGCTGGTGGCCCCTAACATAAACCATATACTGTAAAGAGTAATAGTTCCGAAGAACAGCGGTATTGCTGTTAAAAAATAGTTGCCGATTGCTACTCCCAATTTGTTTCCAGCATACAACAGCAATACGATGCCCAAGATTAAATCTGGCATTCCCCAAGGCGAAACTGTGTTTGCAGATAGCCAGAATTGGGAACTGATGGGTTTGAGGAGTACGAAATCGAGAGTACCTTGCTGGACTCGATCGACAATACGGCTGAGATTAGGTGCTAGAAACGTTGACGAAAACCCCTGCAAAACCGTAAAAATGCCGAGTACAACTAAAGCCTCTTCCCATTTCCAGCCCGAAAACGTGTAGCCGGTACGGTAGAACAAAAATAGCCCAAACAAGCTGCCAGTAAGATTTCCGAGGCTGCTGATGGTCGCGAGGACAAAGTTGATTCGGTATTCTAGTTCCGCTGCGATCGCCGCACCCCAGAACATTTTCAGTACGTGCAAATATCGTCCCATGTTTATAGCCATTTTTGGCCGTGTAAATACTTAAATTCCCATATTGTAAAGCTTGTGTGAAGTTAACTGCTGTACTGGCTACTCATTTCACTATAACAATAAATTATTGATACCGCTTGCCTACGTAGTTTTACTGACAAACTGTATTAAGTTATTTAACCAATTTTAAATATAAATTACAATTATTAATTAAAGTCAATCTTAAGCCCATATATTTTGGCAATTATTAAGCCGAATTCATGTCTTCACACAAAGCCTCGCTTGATACATTGGAAATACTAATATGTTACAAGTTTTAATATTATAAATATTTCAAAAACATCTAGCCATACCCAAACGCAACACTTAGGATGGGGCATACGTACTCAAAAGGAATACGTAATCAGGAATGCGTAATTATACGCACAAAAGAGGGATCGAGGAATTGACCTAGCTAACAACACGTAAGGAAAAAAAGACATGGATGCTTTAACATTATCGAGACTGGGCGTCAAGCACACCAAGAGTGCAGTAGCCGAATCGCTGCGGATCAATACAGGATACGACGTGACAAGCCCAGTCACTTTTTACGGGATTGTCAACGAGCGCTGCAATGTTAAATGCCGCCAGTGCGAGTATTGGCGACTCAAAGAATATAAAGACGAAATGACGATCGAAGAATGGCAAAATGCCCTCTTGAGCGTCAAAGACTTTGTGGGCGAATTTTCAATCAACTTTAGCGGCGGCGAACCTTATATTAAAAAAGGTTTTCTAGACTTGCTGGCCTTTGCGAATAAAAATGGCATTCACGCCGGCGTCACCACCAACGGCTATTGCATGACCAGGGAAAACGCAGCCAAAACTGTCGCTGCTCGTCCTTTTAATGTGAATATGTCCGTTGACGGGCCGAACGCAGAACTGCACGATTATTTGCGGGGTCAACCCGGATTGTTCGATCGGCTTTCTAAAGGAATCGGCTATCTGCGCGAAGAACAAGAAAAACAGAACGTCTTGTTTCCGATCAACGTCAAACCGACAATGAACCGACTCAATTTCCGCCACCTCCCGGAAATAGTCACCTGGGCTCAGGGAATTGGGGCGACGACGGTGAACTTCCAATCCGTCAACCGCTGGACGCCAGAAACATACGAGGAATTGTGGATTGAAAAAGAAGACATGGAGGAATTTTCACAAGTAATCGAGCGGCTAATTGAAATGAAGAAGAACGGCGCTCCGATTATGAACAGCGATGAAGTGTTGCGATTGATGATTCCTCACTTTGCCGAAGAAACAGCTCCTGATTCAACTCGTCCTTGTCGCGTTGGACTGCGAAATTACTGGATTGATACGCGCGGCGATGTGAAATTGTGCGATGAGTTTCCGGTGATTGGTAATGTGAAAAACGCCAGCGCCCGCGAGATTTGGTACGGCGAAAAAGCTCAGGAAGTCCGCCGCGATACTTTGAATTGCGGCAAGCTTTGTCTGATTACTTGTGTTTCGCAGAAGACGATTTTGGACAAGGTGAAAATGGGGATGAAGTTATTAAAGAATTGAGGTTTGACCAGTGTTAATATTGCTTCTGTTCATGGTGGCCGGGTTTTATCAGAAACCCGGTTTTTTGTTTAATGAATTGTATTCCTGTTCGGTTGGGCTAAAGGATGCGGGAATGCCGTTTCCCTACGAATACAATGTTTTGTATCAGTCGTAGGGTGGGTGACGGTGAAAAATCATTGCACCGCAGCCCTTTACTAAGCTGTTCTGCATTTAAATTGTCTGTCAAAAAACAATCTAACTCTTGTGGGGTGGGCGTCCCGCCCGCCCTGAATATGCAATTTAAAGGCGCGACAGCTTATTGACTCTCACGCACCGCTTTACCTGGGCAATATTTTTCTTACCAGCCGCAGGATTCTGGGGGATATTTTTCTCGCCAGCGGCAGGCTACCCAGTATCAGCAGGCCGAATATTAAACCGAAAAGCAAACTCCAGATAATCGTCGCGGTGAAGGGATGAAGCGGGAGGGAAAAATCGGGTTGCTATTTAATCGGTGTATCTTTGATTAGGGGATAGCTGACCCAAAAGATTTGTCCGCCGCCGATCGCAGTTCCGACAAAAATATGATATTCTCAAGTTGGCGAGATCGCTTTTTCTCTTTGTCTTCCTTCTTCCTGCCGATTTCCATTTGTTCTCGCTCGCGCTAACATTCCCTCTCTTGCTGCTCCCGGTTCAATTCCACCTGTGCGATTGCCACCATCCCGCGAATTGTGGATGTTGTGTGCTGGAACAAATCTTGATTAGGAATCAGGTAGTTTAAGTATTTTTCAATATCCCTTTCCATGCCAAAAGAGCGATCGACCTTCCCAGACACAATAGCGAGCGCATTGCTTTTACTCAATCAGTATTGAAAACATCCTGCAAGTTACGATAACCACTAATAACGCGCAAAATCTCAATACCATCACCAACTATTTGATAAAAAATGATGTATCCCATCAATGGCACACCACGTAAACTGGGAGAAAATTGTGAATACGATCGCCCCAAATATGGAAACTGTGCAATCTGCTGACATTTTTTACCAAATCCTTCCACAAAGCGCTCTCCTGCATCCACGCTTTGCGCCAAAAAGTAATCGGAAATTTCGGATAAATCTCGACTCGCTTCGAGCGTAATAAGCAAGCGATTCATGCTCTTAATTCTCTGGCTTTTTTCACTTTATCTCTAAGTTGAGCTAATACATCGTCTGGATTGAGCAACTCACCCCGTTGTGCTTGTTCTCGTGCTATATCGATTTTCTTCCCAGTTTCTTGTACCCACGCTAAATAGTTTGGGTTGTTGCCGTCATCGGATAAAGTAACATCATCGATTAATAACAGCAAGGCTGTGTTAATTGCTTCTTCAAGGGAGGGATATTGACCGTGCTTTACTAAAGCTTCAAGGACTTGGGTTTGCTCTTGGCTCAAGGTGATTTGCATTGTTACCTCGGATGGGGGCAAGGGTTGGACAATACTTCTACTGTATCGTATTTTATTACAAAAATGCGTGAAGCGAAGCTATCCCGTAGGGAATCGCTCTTGACTGTGGCAGATAGAAAAAGGCGATCGCCCGCGCATTGAGAAATAGAAATAAAGGATCTCGTCCTTTCCATATCAAAAAGAGCGATCGCCTGGGGGTTGAATTAGTAGGTTAGTCGATCGCACTAGCTCTACTTTTTGCCCAAAAAATGCCATTACCAACTAAAAGTTAAAATCTGTCTCGATCGGCAACTACTTACCGCGCCCTGGCTTACAGTCTGCAAAGCCCAACGCTAAGCGAGTCGATCGAGACAACTGGCGATCGCCATTTCCACGACAGCTTCGATGGGATACTCAATAGCCGCCGCGCGGGTAATGAGGGCGATGCGGATGCGATCGGGTAGGTAAGCGAGGATGGATTGAGCGTCAGCCGGAATTTGGCGGGCTGCTTGCGGTTGTCCGTCGCTCATCAAGATTGGGAGCGATCGCAACTGAGCGCTGCTAATCTGAAGGATGCTATTATAGATTAACAGTTACCAAGAAACTGGGTCTAAAGCCCCGTCCTTATAGGACGGCTTTAATTATAAGTAATATGAATAATTATTAAATATACAGACTTGTAAGTAAAAGTTTTAGCAAAAGTGAGAGACTATTCCAATGATAGTTTTAGAGTTTAAGTTGAAGGGCAAAGCGGAACAATATCGAATCATAGACGACATGATTCGGACGGCTCAATTTGTCCGAAATAAAACTCTTAGACACTGGGTAGACAATCAAGGAATTAAGTTAGTAGACCTGTACAAACAATGCGCCGTGATGGCGAAAGAGTTTGAATGGGCAGGCAAGCTTAATTCGATGGCACGTCAGGCTTCCGCCGAACGTGCCATTTTTGCTATACAACGTTTCTTTGCTAATTGCAAAGCTAAGAAACCAGGAAAAAAAGGCTACCCGCAGTTCAAGAAATACACCCGATCTGTGGAATATAAAACTTCGGGATGGGAGCTTTCTACCGACAAGAAATGTCTAACATTTAAAGACGGCTTTGCTGCCGGAAAATTCAAGTTAATTGGTAGTCGGGATTTGCATTTTTATGCGCCTGGTGAGATTAAACGAATCAGAATTGTGCGCCGCGCCGATGGATACTACGCCCAATTTTGCATCAATGTGGAGAGGAAAGAGGAACTTGTTCCGACTGGTAAAGCCACTGGGATAGACGTTGGGTTAAACCACTTCTATGCTGATAGCGACGGCGAAACAGTTCCTAATCCTCGGTATCTCAGAAAAAGCGAAAAAGCTTTGAAGAGATTGCATCAGCGAGTTTCTCGGAAAAAGAAAGGTTCCAAGAACCGAAAAAAAGCGATTAACAAGTTAGGAAGAAAGCACCTGAAAGTCAGTAGGCAGCGTAAAGACTTCGCCATAAAGACGACGCCCGGCGTGGTAAAATCTAACGATTTTATAGCCTACGAAGACCTTCAGGTGCGGAACATGGTGAAAAACCATAAGCTCGCTAAATCAATTAGCGATGCAGCTTGGTCACAAACTTGATCATTATTTGGAATATTTTGGAAAAGTGTATGGCAAAACAGTTATTGCTGTTCCACCACAGTACACTTCCCAGGATTGTTCAAACTGTGGCAATTTAGTTAAGAAAACCCTGTCAACTCGAACCCATATTTGTGATTGTGGTGCGGTATTAGATCGCGACCATAACGCCGCAAAAAACATCCTAGCAAAAGGGTTGAAGCAGGCAAAAATCAATTTAAATACGGTGGGGCACACCGGAATTCACGCTGGGGGACAGACCGATCTCTACTTGCTGGTGGTAGCAAAACAGAGATAAGTTCGACTGGCTGATCCAAGAATCCTCGTGCCTTTAGGCCGAGGAGTGTCAATATGTCTTTATAGGTAAATGACATGAACGCTAAAGAATTGCTCCTTAAAGAAATGGATAATATCCCCGAATTTATATTAGAAGAAGTTTGGGATTTTCTGCAATTTCTCAAAGCAAAGTATGATAAAGATAAGTTAGAAGCAAGCCTGCTGAGTGAATCTTCTTTGCAAAAAGACTGGTTAAGATTAGAGGAGGATGAAGCATGGCAGAATTTGTAAAAGGTGATGTGATAGTTGTTCCTTTCCCATTTTCAGATTTAACACAAGCCAAGCGCCGACGCTCTAGTAATAGCAACTTTGGCAGGAGACGATCTAATTCTTTGTCAAATTACTAGCCAGACGCTCGCCGATCGCTATGCTATTAGCCTTCAAAGTAGTGATTTTAGTGAGGGTGGACTTAACCAAACTAGCAACATTAGACCTAATCGCTTGTTTACCGCTGAGCGATAAATTATACTTTATAAAGCTGGTAAGCTTAAACCTGAGAAGTTGAACGAGGCGATCGCCAAGATAGTTGAAATTCTTCACCAGTAATTCTCTATTGTCCAGCGTTCCTCAGCTCAAAATGCTGTTTGACTACATTGTGTTGTGCGATCGCCTGCGCGTTGAGAAAAAGACATAAAGTGCGATCGACCTTTCGATGTCAAAAAGCGATCGCACTCACACTCTCAACCAAAGATCGCCCCTCTCATTCCACTCATGGCGATCGCCCCATTACCTATAATTTTAATTAACATCCTGTCCCTCCCTTAAGCAGGGCTGGGGGGACAGGATGGGAGGGGAAACGAGCCTTAAAGCGATCGATAAACGCGATAGTTAATTTCCGGGAAAATATTATCAATCTCCTCAACCTTCTCCAACCAACCCGAATCAACTTTCCCTTCTTTCACTTCATCGTAAAGCTTGTGAAAGCGCATTAAGTGCGATCGAGTCCGGCGCACTGCATAGGGCACCATCGTCCCTGTACGCATGATAAATGCCCAGTCAGAAGATTGAGCTAGCAGCACTTCCCGCGCCGCCTGGTTCAAAGCGCGCCACTGCAATTCATCCGCAGGTTCCATGCTTCCCAACTCAATCATCCGTTCCGCAGCTTTGTGCAAGTGCGGGTAAATCCAAGCATTGGTATCGTTGAGCCAATATTCGTGGAAACCCCGGAAACCCCAGCTAGACTGAGACGGGCGGCACACTTGCTGAGTCGGATTTCCCCGCAAATAATCGGCTAAGTGCGTCATCTCGTAGGTATTTTGGTCGTACCAACTCTTGCGGAACAGGTAATCTAAGAACCAAGGCCCTTCGTACCACCAGTGACCGAAAAGTTCGGCGTCGTAAGGCGAAACAATAATCGGCGGACGCTGCATAATCCCGTTGAGGTGTTCGACTTGGCGTTCCCGGTTGAAAGCAAAGTTGCTGGCGTGTTCGGCTGCTTTTTCCCTTGCCCAGTATGGATCGTACAACTGTTTATCGCCTAAACCCAATCCGCGACCGGTGATTTTGTGATATTTAATCCCGGTATTTTTCCGCTGGCCGTTGGGCATGATGTAGGGCTTAATGTAATCGTAGTCAGCTTCCCAACCCAAATCTTTGTAGAATTCGCGGTATTCGGCCGCGCCTGGATAGCCGACTTCGGAAGACCAAACCTGCTGCGAGGATTCGTGATCCCGACCGAAGGCTGCGACTCCGCATTCGGTGAAAATGGGGGCGTAGCTGCCGTAGCGGGGACGCGGGCGGGCGTAGAGGATGCCGTGACCGTCTGTGAGAAAGTAGCGGAGGCCTGCGTCGGCTAACATCCGCTCTAAGCCTTCATAGTAGGCGCATTCGGGCAGCCAAATGCCTTTTGGTCGGCGGCCGAAGTTTGCTTCGTAGTTGTCGCAAGCTACTTGAATTTGTGCCCAAACTGCTTCGGGGTACATTTTCATCAGCGGTAGGTAGCCGTGGGTGGCACCGCAGGTGATGATTTCGAGGTTGTTGGTATCTTGGTGTTCTTTGAAGGCTTTGACTAAATCTCGATCGTACTTTTCCCAAAAGTTGCGGACTTGAGAGAAATGGGCGGCGTAATGTTCTGCCAAGTAGCGGAGGTGCCCGTTTCCGCTGTTGTGTTCGATTTCGAGATCCGCTAATTCTTCGAGTTTAGCCAAGTGGTCGTCGAAGCGGTCTTGCAGCAAGGGGTCGCGCAGCATTGCCACCAAGGGCGGCGTCATGCTCATGGTAATTTTAAAGTCGATGCCGTCGCGCTTGAGCCCTTCAAAGACTTGCAGCAGGGGAATATAGGTTTCCGCGATCGCCTCAAACAGCCATTCTTCTTCTAAAACGTAGTCGCTTTCGGGGTGGCGAACAAAGGGCAAGTGGGCGTGGAGAACGAGGGCGAGGTAGCCAATAGTCATAATGATTTGGATGCCGTAGTTATTAACTGACGCCTGTTAGGGACAGCTTTAAAATATTTTAAGATTTTATGCTGAAACGGGACTCACAAAATGCCGTGTTTTTTTAACTCCTCGCTCCTGTTGTCCCCCGCTATAACTGTACCCAGTGTCTTCGGTGGGATGAAAGGCAGGGAGATTGTAGGTACGGAAATCTCCAAATCTTTATTTTTGTAGATATTTTACTGAAATGTTTATAATACAGTAAGGAGGCAATGAGATGCTGCATACTGCTATCAAGGTTCGACTTTATCCAACATTAGAGCAACAAGCCCTACTGTCTGGGCACTTTGGCTGTGCCAGATGGTGGTGGAACTATGGTCTAAATAAGTCAATTGAGACTTATAAAGAAACGGGTAAAAGCCTTGGTCAGTCAGCACTCAATGCCTTTTTACCAAAACTCAAGAAAACCGAAGAAACACTTTGGTTGTCTGAATGTTACAGCCAAGTTTTGCAAGCAACAACGCTCAACCTCACAACCGCCTATAAAAACTTTTTTGCAGGTCGTGGTAGGTTCCCGCGCTACAAGTCAAAGCATGGTAAGCAATCGATTCAGTATCCTCAAAATGTCAAGGTACTTGATGGGTTTATTCAGTTTCCGGGCAAGGTCGGCAAAGTTAAAGCCAAGTTGCACAGGAACATAGAAGGAACAATCAAAACCGTAACGGTTAGTTTAAATCCTTCTGGGAAATACTTTGCCTCAATATTGACGGAGAGTGAAGGCGACAATCCGACTGTTTCAACGGTCGGCAAAGTAATTGGAATTGACTTGGGATTGACTCATTTTGCTATTACGAGCAATGGCTGCAAAGTCTCTAAGTATGATAACCCTAAGCATCTAGCCAAACACGAGAAAAACCTCAAACGCAAGCAACAAAAGCTAGCTAAAAAACAGAAAGGAAGTAATTCAAGGAACCAAGCTAAAAAGACGGTAGCTAAAGTGTACGAACGGGTAAGTAAATCCCGTCAGGATTTTCTACATAAGCTTTCGAGAAAGCTCGTCAATGAAAACCAAGTTGTCGTAGTAGAGAATCTTAATGTCAAAGGCATGGTACGCAATCACAATTTAGCTAAAGCCATATCTGATGTGGGATGGGGAACCTTTATCAATTTCCTAGCTTACAAGCTAGAGAAAAAAGGTGGCAAGTTGGTTGAAATTGACCGCTGGTTCCCCAGCTCCAAGCTCTGCTCTAATTGCTATTACCAGATTGATAAGTTACCGCTTGATATTAGGGAGTGGACTTGTCCTAATTGCGGTACTCGTCATGACCGTGATGGTAACGCCGCAACAAACATTAGATCCGAAGGCATCAGGATACTACAGACGGATGGAACAGCCGTTTTTGCTAACGGAGGGGAAGTAAGACCAAAGATTGGACGCAAGTCTGTTCTGAGGCATTCCTCTGTGATGTTAGAAGCCCACACTATAATCGTTTCGATTTAGTGTGGGTAGTTCACTGGCCTTTCTCTAACAAACTAAATGTCAGCAAATTCTGATTTTCTGCTTGCTGTCGGATTAGGGCTGCTGCTGTTTGAGAGTCTACTGCCTTTGAGAAAAAGAATCCCTGGGCATACTCACATTTTAACCCTTTTAGTATAGATAGTTGCGAAGCTTCTTCGACTCCTTCGGCTACTACATCCATGCCTAAATTGTGCGACAAAGTAACGATCGACCGCACAATTTCTGTCGGGTCAATCCCTCCTTTACTGAAATCGAACTCACCTCCCATCCTGCTAACAAAAGAGCGGTCTATTTTTAAGGTATTGGTGGGGAATCGGTGCAGGTAGGAGAGCGAGGAATAGCCGGTGCCGAAGTCGTCAATGCACAAGTGTATGTTTCTGGTTCTGAGCTGCACCAGCATTGCTGTTACTGATTCGGAATTTTCTATGAGTACGCTTTCGGTAATTTCTAGTTTTAAACTGCTGCCGTCGAGGTTAGTTTCTTGAAGAACTTGGTCGATGTATTCGATTAAATCTGGCTGAGAAAACTGTTTGACAGAAATGTTGACGCTAACGCTTAAGGGGGGGTTGCTGGGAAATAGCTGCTGCCACTGGCGGATTTGGTGGCAAGCTGTGCGGAGTACCCAGCGGCCCAGGGGTACGATCAAGCCGGTTTCTTCGGCAATGGTGATGAATTCACCGGGGGAAACTAAGCCTCGTTCTGGATGCTGCCAGCGCACTAGGGCCTCAAAACAGGTAATTGTGTTATTGGCGATCGACACGATCGGCTGGTAGTGAATAATAAACTGGGGCGCTGCGGATAAGGGAGGTAAGGCTGATTCTGGGGATGGGGCCAAGTCTTCTTCTTTCGCCTGGTCTCTAATTGATTCGATCGCCCGCCGCAGGTCGTTTTCTAGCTGCAACAGCCGCAAAGCGTGGGCGTGCATGGAACTGTTGAAAACTTCGTGTCGGGCTCTGCCGAGTTCTTTGGCGCGGTACATTGCTGTGTCGGCGTCGCGCAGCAGGGTTGTCGGTTCCAGGTATTCGCCAGAACTCAAAGCTATGCCGATGCTAGCGGTGATAAATACTTCGTGTCCGTCTAGAAGGAGAGGGGAGGTGATTTTCTTTTGCAGGCGGTTGACAATGGTGGTAGCTTCATTGATGCCCTCGATGTCTTCTAGCAACAGCACAAACTCGTCTCCTCCGAGGCGGGCCACTGTATCTCCGGGCCTCAGACAAGCTTCCAGACGCCGCGCGATCGATACTAGCAGTTGATCCCCGATGGCGTGGCCGAGGGAATCGTTGACTACTTTAAATCTATCTAAATCGAGAAACAGCACGGCAAACAAGTAGTCTTTGCGCCGTTTGGCCAGCCTCAGAGCGTGTTCCAGCCGATCGGTAAATAGCGATCGGTTGGGCAATCCGGTGAGGGCGTCGTGAAAAGCATCGTGCAGCAGTTGTTCTTCGGCGAGTTTGCGCTGAGTGATGTCGTGACAGTTAATCACGATTCCCTCGACTGCGGGATCGTACAGCAAGTTGGTGGCTACAGCTTCTACATAACACCAGGAACCGTTGCGGTGTCGGACTCGGTACTCAACTGGGCACTGGCTTCTTTTGGGGTTTTCAATGGCTTTGTGGAGGGTTTCGGCGATCGTGGCGCAGTCGTCGGGGTGAACTATTTCTAAGGCGCTGCGCCCGATCGCCTGGTGGGGCGGGTATCCTAAAATTCGCTTAACCGAAGGGCTGATGTAGCGGAAGATTCCTTCGGCGTCGAGAATGATCGTGATGTCTGTGGCGTTTTCAATCAGCGATCGAAATCGCTGTTCGCTTTGGCGCAGGGCTGATTCTGCTTGTTTGCGATCGCTGATGTCGAGCGCTACTCCGTCTATAATTACGTCGCCGTTTTCGTTTTTGGAAAATTTAGCGCTGTCTTGCACCCACTTGACCTCCCCAGATCTCAGAACGATGCGGTACTGGCGATCGCACGGCAAAAGACTCGCTCTCGATGCTGCTACGCCACTGTCAGACGAGCTTTTGTCCTCTGGATGGATGATTTCGGTCAATAGTTCCGGGTGGGAAATCACTTCTTCGGCCGCGAACCCAGTAACCTCGCGCACGCCCGGACTGATGTAGGGCATGGAGATTTTGCCATCTGGATGCAGCACGGTGCGGTAGACTGAGCCGGGAATGTTGGCTGCCATTGTGGCTAGCTGCTGCTGGATGCCGCAGACTTCTGCTTCGGCGCGCTTGCGTTCTGCAAGTTCGGTTTGGGCTTGTTGGTAGAGTTCGGCTTGGTGGATCGCGATCGCGCACTGATCGGCTATGGCTTTGAGTAGTGACAGTTCTTCTGCGCTCCAACAGCGCGCCCGATCGCACTGATAGAGGCTAATTCCTCCCAAAAATGACTGCTGGTAGAGCAGCGGGGCGATCGCGACGGAGCGAAACCCTACCAACCCTGCTGATTCTTGCAGGGACGGGCACAGGGTGGATAATTCGTCGATAATCAGGGTTTCCCCAGCCGCGAGTCCGGATCGGTAGTGCTCGGCCACTTTGCAATTTAGCCCGACAAACCCTTCTCTGTCGGATGCTTTGCTGATGTAGCGAACTCTGATGCCGCCTTCAGCATCTGGCTGCAAGATGGCGCAGGCGCTGATGTCTAGAGCTTCGTGCAGTTGATCTGCAGTGGTTTGGAGCACTTCGTCGAGTACAAGGGTGAAGCGCATGGCTTGGAGGATGCGGTTGACGATCGCTTCTCGCTGAGCTTGCCGCTGAATTTGGACGATCGCTTCTTGTTGCTGGCGCCGCATTTTGTATTCTTGGAGCGATCGTTCTAAGACTGTTGGCAACCTAAACAGCCGCCCTTTTAATACATAATCGGTCATTCCGGCTTTTATGCACTCAACGGCAGCTTCTTCTCCCAAACTTCCCGTTACTAAAATTAAGGGTATGTCTTGCCCTAATTCCTGCATTAATTTCAACACTTCTAAACCGTTGAAGCCGGGGAGGCGGTAATCTGAGAGTACAGCATCGTACTTGCAATTCTGGAGCAGTTTTCTGCACTCTGTTGCTGTTTCTGCCGTCTCGCACTTAAAATTTACCCCCCCCGCTTCTAAGGCGAGCACTATTAATTCCATATCTTCTGCCATGTCTTCGATAATCAACAAGTTTAATGTTGATTCCGCTACCATTTTTAGTAGATAGTTAGTCTGATTTATATCTAACATAAGGTATTGGGTAGGTTTTCAATTGGTTATTCGTGTTTTTGCTAGTAATTATTTAGACGGAATTTGGTGGTTAATTTTATCTCGATATTTTTAGTTATTTTTAGCAAAATCAATTATATACTCTACTCGCAAGACCTTTATTTAGCACTGCCAGTCGAGGGCTGACCGAACCGATTGGGGATCATCCCAATTTTTAAAAGAGCATTTTTTAGGAGTACGAACATCTTGCACAGCCCGGCCTAGAGCTTTCGCTTCCATGCCTAACAGTGAACACTGCTGTCACACCAAAATTCTGATGCTCTCACCGATTGTGACTTATTTAAGTGTATAAGAGTTTTAAATTTAGAATTTAAAACTCTTATACACTTAACTTACGAATCTATATTACCGTTTGAGATTGTTTGCGCTAGTTTAAAGTAAAACGTGGCTCCTTGACTAGGTAGGCTTTCAGCCCAAACAGTGCCGCCGTGGCGGTGAATAATCCGCTGGACGATCGCCAAACCGATGCCCGTACCTTCAAATTCTCTCTGGGAGTGCAGCCTCTGAAAGGCTCCAAACAGGCGATCGGCATATTCCATCGGAAAACCCACGCCGTTATCCTTGACAAAAATCGTCCCATCAGGTAAACCCTCAATAACTATTGTAGCCGGAGTGCGTCCGCGGCTGAACTTGACGGCGTTGCTAATCAAGTTGCTGAACACCTGTTGCAGCAAGGTTGGATCTCCCATTACTGTCGGCAAATCTCCGACGGCAAATTCAACGCTGTGGGGAGTTTGGGCCGGATCTGCGACGGTTGGTGGTTTAGTCAATTTAATCGCATTTTGTACCAAACGGCTCAGATCGATCGGAATTTGCCTCAACTCGGTGCGAGTCACCCGCGACAGGGCGAGCAAACCGTCAATCAACAGGCTCATTTTTTGGCTACTGTCTTCAATTACTTCCATATAGTGAACTATTTTGCGATCGCTCAAAGCCTCCGTTAATTCTAGCCGCTGTTTCAAGGCTTCTACAAAACCTGAAATGTGTCGCAAAGGTGCGCGCAAGTCGTGGGAAACTGAGTAAGAAAAAGATTCTAATTCTTGATTGGCAGCTTCTAATTGCTCTGTCCGTTCTGACAAAGCTTGTTTTGTCTCTACCAACTCAGTGATATCGCGAGAAGTCCCAATTAAAGCATAAACCTCGCCCTCGATATTTCTCAGGGGAATTTTAAAAGTATCGTAGTAAGTAGTGTCGCCAGATATCACAAATTTATCCTGCAAGTGCAGAGTTTCCCCTGTTTCAAATACCTGCGAATTTTCCCTAGAGAATTTTGCGGCTATTTCTGGGGCGAAACATTCAAAAATAGTTTTGCCCTGCATCTCTTTTCTGCTATTTAATCCAGCAGTTTTGGCCACAGATTGGTTGACAAAAGACAGGCACATGTTCTCGCGCTCTACCACAAAAATGTGATCGGGCAAAGCATCAAAAAAAGTTTCTAATTCTGCGGTACGCTGCGCGACTTGAGCTTCTAAAGTTTCGTTGAGTTCTTTAAGTTCAGCTTCTACTCGTTTGCGTTCGGTAATATCTTGACCAATGCTGATACACCTGCCGTCCGAAAGACGAACATTGGCCCAAGAAGTGTCGATAATTCGCCCGTCTCTAACTTTTGTCTTGAAGTCGCTCCAGTTCGGATTTGCTGCTTCAATTTCATCCCAAACATATTGACGGTCTTCTGGCTGCAGATAAAATTCGGCCAAGATATCCCGGTTTGTGATTTCTGCCAAACTCCAGCCTAGCACTTCTTCCCAGTGGCGGTTTACCCAGTTTATTTGACTGTTTTTGTCCAAGAATGCGAGCATGACTGGCACGTTGTCGAATATAGTTTGCAGCAGTTCTTTTTGCTGTTTTAATGATTCTTCGGCTTGTTTGCGATCGCTGATGTCGAGTACGGAACCGATAAATTGTAAAATTTGTCCGTCTGGGGTTCTTTTGAAAATTTTAGAGCGATCGTGTACCCAGCGCCATTCCCCATTTTTGTGTTTGATTCTGTAGTCTCTGTCATCCGTTTCATAGGGATTCCTGCTGTGTTTGAGTCGCTCCATACCTGTAATTAGCTTTAAAATATCATCGGGATGAACTAAGTTAGCTACAGCGTCTTTACCCAAATCTCGCAATTCTTGGGGAGTGTATCCCAGCATGGCTGTGACCGATTCATTTGCATACATATTTTTGCTGTCAACTGCATCGTAAATGTATAGAAAGTTAGGTATAGTTGTAACAATACTCTCTAAAAGTTGCTGGTGTTTTTGCAACTCCAATTCTGCCTGCTTGCGCTCGCTTAAGTCCAGCACAAAACTGACGCCTAACTGCTTCGTTCCTTCTAAAAATGTGCTGCCCAGCAGCACGGGAACGCGGCTACCATCGGAGCGTATAAATTCTTTTTCAAAGGGAAGAACCGTATTTCTAGCCTTCAGTTCTGCCACTTTTTCTGTATCTAAACGCACGTATTCGGGCGGTGTCATTTCTTGCCAGTTAACTCTTCCGGCAAGCAGCTCCTCCCGCGTATAGTTGACGGTGTTTAAAAAAGCGGCGTTGGCATCTGTAATGCTGCCGTTAAGATCCCAAAAAATTAGACCGATCATGTTAGAATCAACGATGGCTTTAAATTGGGATTCACTTTGTCGCAACTGATCTTCGACTTGTTTTAGTTCTGTGATGTCGCGGGCGATGGATAAAACTGTTTCTACGGAATTGTCTTCAGCAAACTCGGGAATGACTCGACAGTGGTAATGTTTTATGCCATCGGGACTAGGAAACTCAAATTCTATGGTTTCTTGTTTGCCGGTGTCAAAAACTTTCAAAAAAGTCTCGTCCCACAGGTCGCACAAGTGTGGTGGCATTCCTGATTCTCTGTTGCTTTTGCCAATCAATTTTGCGGCGGGTTTTCCAGTGGTTGATTCTACTGCTGGGTTGATGTAAAGGATGCGTAGGTTGCGATCGAACCGAGCGATAATATCGGTCGCATTTTCCGCTAGGGTGCTGAAAGCTTGTTCGCGCCGATGCAGTTCTTCTTGAGTGCGGTGGAAATCGGTTATGTCTCTGGCAAAAGATAGAATAGAAACTAATCTTCCCGATTCATCGATTAGTGCAGAATTGTACCATTCGCAGTAAATTACCGAGCCATCTTTGGTATAGTTGCGGTTGTGGCAAACATTGCGGGGTTCTCTGCTTTGTAACAGTTGATTTGTGACGGCGCACACTTGCTCGAAGTCTTCTTGATGAACTATTGACCATTCGTGCCAGTATTTGCCCATTACTTCTGCTGCACTCCAGCCAAATATTTGTTCTGCCATTGGCGACCACCGCACTACCCGAAATTCGCTGTCCCACTCTACCACTGCCATTGGTGAGTTTTCTAGATGAAATTCCCGCCGCGAGTTGGCTTTTTTTATTTGAGTTTGAAGTTGCTGCCGGAGTTGCTTTGCCTCGGCCAAGCGGTCGCTGAGTTCCTGTGTATTTGCTGAGCCCGCGTTGGCAATGTGAGCAATGGTTTCTGCTGTTTGTTTTTCGAGTTCGTTCCAAGCGAGTTCGAGGGCTGATTCCGCCGGCTCTACCTCAGTGATGCTGTTGAGAAACAGTGTGGCACTTTTAACTGGAATTTCACGCATAGTTTTGACACTTAGGCCAGTGTTACTTTGAGAATTCAAAATTAAAGCTTAAAAATTAAAAATATAGAATTTCCTGTTAAATTATACATTTTTAATTTTTAGTCTGTGCGTGGAGCCCGATCGTTGGAGGCGAGCGGCGTTATTAAAGACTGCCAGTAAAAGGATTTGGGGTGTAGATCGATCGGCAATTGTGGTGGATCGATCTAAAACTCTCCTGGGTAAGGAAAGGGTGCGGGCAGGAGCTGACCCTAAGTATATTTTTGCACAGACTTGTTGTTTGAGGGCGATCGAAAGGAGATCGGCGTGGATCGGGGCGTCGATCGCATCGCAACTCTGTAGCAGGGCATTGTGTGTGCCGCACGCTGTCTCTACTAAACGAAAGGCGCTTTTCCCGATTCCGGCAGGGGTTTAAACCAGCCCGAATGCGGGTGTGAGGGGCTTGTTGACACCAATGAAACCGCCCCTACCTACAAATACTCTCCAATCACTTTGGTCAATAAAAAGCTAAAATAAAATCTAAAGTTATTTCAGTCTTTTAAATCGCTTATGACTGCTGCTGCACCCTCTTCGATAAAAAACCAAACTCAGTACGAAGCCATTATCGGTCTCGAAACTCATTGTCAATTGAGTACGAATACTAAAATTTTCTCCAGTTCTTCTACAGAATTTGGCAATGCCCCAAATACTAACATTGACCCAATTTGTATGGGAATGCCGGGAGTGTTGCCAGTATTAAATCAAAAAGTTCTGGAGTATGCGGTGAAAGCAGGGCTGGCTCTCAACTGCTCCATCGCACCTTACAGTAAGTTTGACCGCAAGCAATATTTCTATCCCGATTTGCCGAAAAATTATCAAATTTCTCAGTTCGATTTGCCGATCGCTACTAACGGTTGGCTAGAAATTGAACTGGTGGATGAGACGGGAAATTCTACTAGAAAAAAAATCGGGATCACTCGCCTGCACATGGAGGAAGATGCCGGAAAATTGGTTCACGGCGGCAGCGATCGGCTCAGCGGTTCAACTTATTCAATGGTGGATTACAACCGCGCCGGTGTGCCTCTAATCGAAATTGTTTCGGAACCGGATTTGCGATCGGGCGCGGAAGCTGCCGAATACGGTCAAGAATTGCGCCGGATCGTGCGCTACATCGGTGTTGGCGACGGGAATATGCAGGAAGGTTCGCTCCGGTGCGACGTGAATATTTCGGTGCGCCCGGTTGGCCAAAAAGAGTTCGGCACGAAGGTGGAAATTAAAAATATGAACTCTTTTAATGCCATCGAACGGGCGATCGATTACGAGATCGAGCGGCAAATTCAAGCTGTGGAAAATGGCGAAACCATCATCCAAGAAACCCGGCTTTGGGATGAAAACAAGCAGTGTACTTTCAGTATGCGGATTAAGGAAGGTGCGAGCGATTACCGGTATTTCCCGGAACCGGATTTACCTCCGATCAAAGTTTCAGCCGAGCAATTGCAGGATTGGCAAGCTCAACTGCCGGAATTGCCGGCAATGAAGCGCAATCGCTACGAAACAGAGCTCGGTCTTTCTCCCTACGACGCGCGGGTGCTGACTGACGACAAAGCGGTGGCGGAGTATTTTGAAAAATCGATCGCCGCCGGTGCTGTGGCTAAACAAGCTGCCAATTGGGTGATGGGCGATATTACTGCTTATCTGAAAAATGAAAAGCTGGCGATCGCAGAAATTCCTTTCCAACCGCAGGATTTAGCCGAACTGCTGGGGTTAATTGAGGCCGGCACGATCAGTGGCAAAATTGCTAAGGATATTTTGCCGGAGTTGCTGGCAAACGGTGGTTCGCCTCAGAAGTTCGTTGAGAGCAAGGGTTTGATTCAAATTTCGGATACTGGGGCGATCGATCGGGCGATCGATGCCGTGTTAGCCGCCAATCCCAAGGAGCTCGAACAGTACCGAGCCGGTAAAACTAAGCTGCTGGGCTTTTTTGTCGGCAAGGTGATGAAGGAAACGGGCGGCCGAGCCGATCCCAAACTGACCAATGAGCTGCTGGTGGCGAAGCTTAACGCCCCAGGCTAAGCAAGTCGTTAAGGGGCAGGGCTGTTTCATTCTCACCAAAAACATGAATTTTGTAGGAGTAGGGGTAGCACTGCCCCTACTGAGAATGAAACAGCCCTGCGTTAAGGGGATCGTGTAGCAGATACAGCGGCGGGCGATCGGTTTTTCCTGAGCTCGCCATTCTCGCGGGATCGTAACTTTATAATTGATCTACATTTCTTTACAACATCTTCACGTTTGGGGGTAACACCCCTCATCCCTGTTGTGTTATATTGTGTTATGTAGATGCACCCTGATGGCAGAGGGAGTTACTTAGGTAGCTCTCTCTTTTTTTGTCTTTTTTTTTGCACGGACGTGAAAATACGGATGGGGGAGAGGTCGATTTAATGATGTGTCTCTCTGTTAGTTGCATTCACAGTCTCCATCTTTCAACTCAGCGATTATTTTTTCCGTCTTTCTAGTAGCACGGCGCTGCCCGTAAAGCCGTGCAGCAAAGCTTGTAATTATCGCTACTAAGTCTTGCATCAACTCATCTTTCCCGTTATCGGCTAGATTAACTATTTCCAATTTGACTCCTAACCGAAGAAGTAATACGCCTAAGTAATTTGTACCAAATCGACCCAAGCGGTCTTTGTGTTCAACCAACAGAATATCGTAGTCATTCTGCTGTAGCAGTGTTTCCAACTGCTTTCTGTGATCGTTCAATCCGCTGCCGATTTCTTTTACATTTCTAACGATTTGATAACCGTTAGCAATTGCGTATTCAGTAAGCCGCTCTGATTGGCGGTTAAGGTTTTCTTTGTTTTCGGAGGAAGAAACTCTGCTATAAATAGCGACTCGATTCTTCTTGACCTCGGTGGATGATGTTTGTGGCACGTAATCCACGATGATTAGACCACTTTCTGTTTGTCGCGCTGGATGGGGTAGTTTATTTGCCTTCCACCACCGCCACGCAGTTGTGTAACTTATGCCTATTGCTTTGGCGTAGTCAGGTAGTTTCATTTTTCACCTCCTGACTACATATTACAGTTCTTGCTTACTATTGCTTATAAGCTTAATGAAGTTTTACAATACCGATTCCCGATTACTGATTACCGATTAGCAATTACCGCTTTGAGTCGATTAATATCAACTTTAGTTATTAACTAATTTTGACAGTATGAGCGAACAAGCTAGCGAGCTAATCAAGCAGGGGATTTCGCAATATCAGGCGCGTCAATTTGAGGCGGCGCTCGGTTCTTGGCAGGAAGCGCTGGGGCTGTATCGCTCAATGGACGATAAGCGCCGATCGGGTGCGGCGCTGGGTAATATGGGCGTAGCTTACGAAGCGCTGGGAAATTATGCTCAGGCGATCGACTGCTACCAGCAACATTTGGTGTTAGCGCGGGAAATTGGCGATCGCCGGGGTGAGGCAAATGCTTTGGGAAATCTGGGCAATGCTTGCTGTGCTCTTGAGGATTTTTCTGGTGCTATTGATTACCAGCAACAGCGTTTGGCGATCGCGCGGGACACTGGCGACGGGCGCTCTGAGTTGGAAACTTTGGGTAATTTGGCGCTAGCTTACGATGCTAAGGGAGATTTGCCTGGTGCGATCGAATGCTATCACCAGCAGTTGTCGATCGCGCGCACCAGCAAGGACGATCGCATTGAGCGCAATGCTCTCAAGAATTTGAAGCTCGGTTACAAGTATTTAGCAGATTACGAGAAGGCCGACGAGTACCGACAGCAGCAATTGGCGATCGTGCGGGAACTGTTTTTAATTGATAAAAATAAGAGTTTTGTACAACTTGCAGAAACAGTTGGTTTGAATCCGATTGAGGATTTTGCTGGGGCTAATTTAAGCGGTTTTGACTTGCACTACGCTGATTTTAACGGTGCGGATTTGCGCGAAACCAACCTCCGGGGAGCCGATTTGACTTTGGCCGATCTCAGCGGTGCTTTGCTGAGCGCTGCTATTTTAATTGATGCTAATTTGTGCAATGCTAATTTGCGGGATGCTGAACTCAGCAGCGCCAATTTGAGCGGTGCTGATTTGCGGACAAAGCTGCCGAGGGCGAATTTGAGCGGTGCAAATTTAACCGACGCTAATTTGAGCAGTGCTTATTTACCGAATGCGATTTTAGTAAATGCAAATTTGACAAATACTGATTTCAAAAATGCTGATTTAAGTGGTGTTAATTTGAGTGGTGCGAATTTAAAGGGTGCTGATTTAACCCGCGCTGATTTGAAAAATACGGTGGTTAAAAATGCGAACTTTTCTGGTTGTGTGGGAATTTCGGAAGCCCTGAAGGTTGAATTAAGGGCACGGGGCGGGATTTTTGAGTAGAATTAATTGGAAAGGTTGGTAATTGTAGAGGGTAAGAAAAGCTATGACTGCCGTAACTGTAAAACGATTCTCGATCGCCGAATATCACCGTTTGGGAGAACTGGGATTTTTCGCCCCCGATGACCGAGTTGAATTGATTCGCGGAGAAATTATTATCAAGGCGACTAAAAGTACGTTTCACTCTGTTTGTAATTCGCTACTGTTAGGAGAATTGTACCCACTGCTGGAAGAACGAGCGATCGTGCGCGGTCAAGAGCCGATTATTTTGTCGGCTGATAGCGAACCAGAGCCTGATGTTGTTATTGCTCGCAATCGTTCTGATAATTATTTATCTTCTCACCCGGAGCCTCCTGATATTTTGCTGGTAATTGAGGTTTCCGATTCTACTTTGAAATACGACAGGAGAACCAAGTTATCTCTCTATGCTGAATCGGGAATTTCTGATTATTGGATATTTAATTTGGTAGATATTCAACTGGAAATGCACAGCGAACCTTATCAAAAACAAAGAGGTGGTTTCGATTATCGAGTCAAACGAGTGCTTTTGCCGAATGAGGTTGTGGTAATTCCAGGTTTCCCCGATTTGTCTCTCGATTTATCTGCGGTATTTCCGGCGCAGATGGGTGAGTGAAGGTGAGGAGTGCGTAGGCCGGGGCCGGGGCGTAGCCATCGCCCGGATTGATGATATAATGCAAAAGTGCGATTGAACTCTTCACCAAAGTAGCACTATGACCGCTAAAACTCTCGCCCCACCCGAACAAATTGTCCAGCTATCGGGTATCAGTTGGCAAACCTACGAAAATTTGCTTGCCGAAATCGGCGATCGGCAAATTCGACTGACATATAATCGCGGCCATCTTGAAATTATGGTACCTTCTCCAGAACACGAACGCTTCAAACAAGTATTGGGTCGATTTGTTGAAACCTTAGCGGAAGAATTAGAGGTGAGAATTGAACCTCTTGGATCTACCACATTTAAACGTCCTGAACTTAGCGGTGTAGAACCTGATGAATGTTTTTACATCCAGAATATTAGTGCAGTTAAAGGCAAAAAAAGAATTGACCTGACTCAAGATCCGCCGCCGGATTTAGTGGTGGAAATTGATATTACCAGCCGTTCGGAAAATACCTTGCAGGTTTATGCGGATCTGGGAGTGCCGGAAGTTTGGATTTATAATGGACTGCGACTCAGAATCAACAGATTAGAAAATGGAGAATATGTTGAGAGCGAGATCAGTTTAGCATTTCCCAGCTTACCGATATTAGAGATTGTCAGATTTTTGGAACAAGCAGAAACAATGGACTATTTGGAATTAGTAAAAGCATTTCGGAATTGGGTAAAAAGCCAAATTCAGCAAAATCAATGAAGGGCGGAGGAAGTTAAACAAAATTTACAATTTTACAAAAAAAAAAGCGGTGGTGTGATAAAATAGAGATCATAAACTAATTTAAATATCAATTACAGGCTGGTAGTGCCAGCAATTCTACCCGATATGCGATCGCTAGAGTCTCACAACAAATACCCAGATTGCTTGTGGATGCAATTAGAAGCAATTCCAGTTCCATCGGTTGCACCCCAAACCCAGCAGCTCGACATTCACTTGAGCCTGAATTTTAACGAGCATTGGGAACCCCTGCTAGGTGGTCGCGTCAAATTTGGTCTGCAAGGCGGGACGCTCAAACTATATCTAGAAAACTGCGAAATACCCGTAGCATCACGTCAGTTAGTCGGTTCTTTCAAGCTTTTGCCAATAGGAGAGACCCTGCCCATTCAAAGCAGTGCAGAAATTTTAGTAACCGAAAGTCAGCGGGGAGTTCAGGGCGGGGAGAAGGTGGAAAAAACTAAGGAGACAGAGAGCATATTTTGTCACGTTTCCACAATCAGCGATGATAGAACGCCAGCTTGGATTTTTGCAGTAGAACAGGGCAAATCAGTATTAAAAGGTTTGCTAAAAAGTGCGAAGCTGGGAGAATTAGCTGCCAAAGAATTTCGGATGGCAGCAGCTTTTGAAGTTGCTAAAGAAGATATTTATCTCACAGATGCTGAGGGTTTGTGGCCGCACGAAATCACGCCAAATCAACATTCGATTTTAGAAAGAATCCTGACTATATACCTGCAAGCAAATAAACTCCAACCTGCCCTCAGTTGGGCGCTATTGTCCTACAATTTGCCTCCGGTTGAACCGCGCGAAGTGGAAATTGTGCCGGAAGCTGAATCGGAATTGCAGGAAATGGTCGATCGCATTATTTCCGCTGAAACCGACAACTTTGTAGAGTTGGCCCAAATCGCCAATCTCAACCCCGCACTAGATTTCGCGGGTGGTAGCTTGCGCGGAACGACTTTAAGTGCAGTGGATTTTAGCAGCGCAAATCTCGATCGGGCAAATTTCCGGGGCGCAACCTTAAACGATGCCGATTTCAGCGACGCCAACCTGCAAAATGCCAAATTCGGCGGTGCAGATTTGAGTGGGGCTTTCTTAGGAAATGCTGATTTAAGCGGTGCAGATTTGCACAAAGCAAGTCTGGCTTTAGCTAACCTCAGCGGTGCCAATTTGAGCGGCGCAAATTTGCTGGAAGTGAACTTAACAAATACTAATTTCAGTGGTGCGAATGTCGAGTCAGCCAGATTCGGGAATAATTCAGGAATGGATGAGGAGATGCAGGTAAGTCTACAGCAGCGAGGCGCGATTTTTGAAGAGGTTTAGTAGGTAAGTGCGCGATCCATTTTATTCATCCGCCTCCATTGTGGCACGGGCATCACGCCTGTGCGATGGAATTTCACCTTAAAACTATCGCCTCTCAAGAAAGTAGCTTCTTAATCCTTAAGTCTGTAACTAAATTTATAGAGGGCGATGAACCGTAGCTCTTAAGAGGGGAAACAGGCATTTCTTGCCAACACTGACGGCAAAACCAGTATACTTGACTGTGGCGAAGGTGACGCAGCATTTGATTCGTGCAGCAAGGACAGCTTGTCATAAAAACCTCTTTTTTATCGACGAAAGTGTATTTTTCTCTTGTTGCCAAGTGCTGTAAGCTGGGTTGAAGCAGCAACTCTATGAATTTAGAGATAAATTATTAAGAATCCTGCGTCTGCCCTACCGGGGAGTGTCAATCATCCCATCCCAAAATCTCTGCCACTTTTCCCGGCAGGGTGGTGGGTTCAAATGGTTTGCGAATTACCCCAGCAACACCCATTTCGGCAAAGTTGGCTATATCGTTTGGCATAACTCTTGCTGTCAGCAGAATCACTGGAATCGATCGAGTAATCGGATCGGATTGGAGGATCTCGTACACAGCAAACCCATCCATTCCCGGCATTGATATATCCAGCAAAATAGCATTAGGTCGTTCTGTTTGTAGGATTTGTAAACATTCTTGTCCTGATTCGGCCACCAGGGTGTTCCATCCCGCGAGGTCTTCCAGGCACAACTGTACCAGTTCGCGGAGGTGTTCTTGGTCATCAACGATGAGAATTTGCTTCCCTATCATCTTGTTTTGGGGCAGGAGACTGCCATCATAATTAGCTAATTGCAAAGTGTTCATTTTATTGGGGTTGATTATAAATCAATTTTTCGGTTGCCAATTGGGTCTCAAATACACATCTTTAAGCAATCGCTCAAATTTGCAGTTGAGAGTTGAATCCGAACTTCGGATGGCGGAACTCTCAATTCTTTAGCAAGCTGAATTGTTAAACCATCCGAGTGTATTTCAATTTCAGAGATTTCAGGATGTACGCGGTGGGGCAACGGGATGAGACTTTGAAATCCACTAGGAAGGAAATAACCTTCTACTCCAGCCACTTCGGTAGGTTGACCTTGGATTAAAACAGTTTCTGGAGTGATTTGGAGATTCAATTTGACAAGATGAATGTCAGAAATGTGAACTTTAACGATAAGTGTCGCATCCTTTTCTTGAACTTTAATGCCTGCGATCGGTGTTTCCTCTGTATGAGCAATCCAAAGTGTGGATTGCTGACAACCAGTGGGCAAACCGGAAAATGAATCTGCGAGATCCTGATTTATATCATTCAAAGCCTGAAAAGCATTCATCGAGTCTCCTCCTAATGCAAAGAACTTTTAGCTGCATAACAGGAGACTAAATAGCAACGGTAAGGAATTGGTAAAGATTCCGTTATTGTTACAAAACTTCACAAAACTGGTAAAATTTATTCATTCCATCCCAAAATCTCTGCTACTTCTTCCGTCAGGGTGATGGGTTGGATGGGTTTGGCAATTACCCCAGCTACCGCCATTTGGGCAAATTTAGCCCGATCGCTGGGCAAAACTTTCGCTGTCACCAGAATCACTGGAATCGATCGGGTTATGGGATGGGATTGGAGGATCTCGTACACCGCAAACCCATCCATTCCCGGCATAGATACATCTAGCAAAATAGCGTTGGGTTGTTCTATTTGCAGTATTTGTAAACATTCCTCTCCCGATCCTGCCCCCACTGTTTCCCATCCGCCTAAATCTTCTAAGCAGGCCTGCACAAGTTCCCGAAGGTGTTCTTCATCGTCAACAACTAGAATTTGTCTGTCAGTCATGGGATTTTGGATTGGATAATTTGGATTTTGGATGGATGCTACAGATTAATCTCAGGGTTCTTCAATGGTGGCTAAGGGTAGGGTAAAGTAAAATGTGCTGCCTTCACCTAAGATACTTTCCGCCCAGATTTTGCCGCCATGCTGCTCAACTATACTGCGACAGATTGGTAAACCTAAACCGGTGCCTCCTTTTTCACGGGAGTCGGAGGCATCGACTTGCTGAAATCGCCCAAAAATGAGTTCTAGTTTATCGGCAGGAATGCCTCGTCCGCGATCGCTAACTTGGAACAGCACAAAGTCTGTCTGGTTTTCGGCACTCAGATGAATTGTGGAATCCGCAGGTGAGAATTTAATCGCATTACTGAGCAAATTTGTTAAGGTTTGGACGATCGCATCTCCTGTTGCCCAGACTTCGGCATCCGTGGGGGTAACGATTAATGATATCTGCTGTTGAGTAGCGATCGCCTGAATGCTATCTACTGCTTGCTGCATCAAATCGGCAGCTTTGCAAACGGTTTTCTCCACAATTGCCCGCCCGGAGTCTAGGCGCTCCAAATCTAAAATATCATTAACCAGGTTCACTAAACGATTGGTATCGAGGAGGGCAATTTCAATCATGCGTCTAGATTTTTCGGGTTTTTTATCATAAACCCCACTTTTTATTAGTCCCAATGACATTTGAATTCCTGTCAAAGGAGTGCGAAGTTCATGGCTGACAATGCCAATGAACTCATCTTTAATGTGTTCGAGCCTTTGTCGTTCGGTAATATCTTCCCCAATGCTGATAGTTCCAATGATTTTTCCCTCTGAATCTTGCAGAACGGTATTGTTCCAAGCAATGAACCGTTCTTCACCCGATTTTTTCAAGATGGGATTTTGATAATAGACATGATATTTCTGGGCTAAAACTTCCGAAAAAACAACTTTAATCGATTGTTGAATAGAACGGGGTAATAATTCTTTAAACCAATTTTTTCCGATAACCTCGGGGTGAGTATATCCTGTGATTTGTAAGAAGAAAGGATTAACGTAATTGACATTTCCCCCTATATCAAGTCCGACAACAATCAACTGCACGTTATCCAAAAGCGATCGCCAGCGTCGTTCGGCTTCTCGGATCGTGGCTTCGGCTTGCTTACGTTCTTGCAGTTCTAGGTGAAGTTGTCGGTAGAGCTTGGATTGCTGAATGGCGATCGACAATTGGCTGGCAATCTGTTCAAGTAAGTCTATTTCCCATGATTGCCATTGACGAGGTGCCTTATTTTGGTAGATAGCTAACAAACCCCAGAGATTTTCTCTCAAAAATATCGGGAAAACTGCATAACTTTTGGCTTGAAATTGTTCAACTAGCTCGATATGACAGGGTTGAAGTTCAGCGCTGTAAATATTATTAATAACAAAATTTTCATGATTGCGGAATCGACCGCCGTGAGTTTCTTGCAGATAGGTATCTGCACAATTTTTTTGGAGATCGCTTCCTATCAGTTTTACCCAATCCTCACCAACTGACTCCACGACAAAATCACCACTCCAATCAGGATTAAAGCGGTAAATGGTAGTGCGATCCGTTTGTAATGTCTGCCTGATTTCAGTAACAGCAGTATTTAGAACGGCATTCAGATCCAAAGATTGGCGAATCCCTTGAGTAATCCTCCAGAGCAAATTTTCCTTTCGGGATTTCTGTAGTAAGGCTACTGCCGCCTCTTGTCGAAGTTCTTCGAGGTGCTTCGCTACTGTGATATCTTGATGAACTGCCACCAGAACATCGCCATAGTCTGAATGATTGAATACACAGCAAGTCGCACTACACCAAAATGGAGTCCCATCTTTCTTGACATTATGAACTTCATAGCTAAATTCACCCCTTTGTAAAACGGCAGACCGAATGGCTTGATTTGTATCTTCAGGACTCACCGATGCGCTGCCATAGTTGAGAATTGAAACGTGCTGACCGTTGAGTTCGCCAGAGTCATAGCCAAACATCTGCTCAAATTTAGGATTGGCATAGACAATAACTGCATTATCTGTTCTTACTAAACAAATGCCTTCGGCCATGTTGCGGGTAATGACAGCCTGAAGCTCCAGCATTTGTTCGGCTTGTTTAAGCTTAGTCAGATCGCGCAGACTAACGATTACCCCTACAATATTTTCGCCTGCATCACGTAAAGGTATATAAGTAACGCTCAAAAATTGCCTGACTAAATTGGGAGAATCAAACCAGTTTTCATACTGAATTTTTTCGCCCGTCAAACATCTGTCTAACCGAGGTTTTATCATGTTATCGAACACGTCTGCACCCAGGATATTTCTAACAGAATTTCCGATAACTTCGCTTTCAGATTTGTTGCACCAATTCAAATAAGCTTGATTGACTATTTGATAAATATAGTTACGATCCATCAACACAATCCCATCTGTTGTATTGAATACGATGCGTTCATATTGGCGGAATGCTTCTTCTGTACGTTTGCGATCGGTGATATCAAATAAGCTAGAACGACTCATCATGAAGTTACCTGCTTCATCATAAATTGCTGTAGCATTTAAGTTTACCCAAATGGGTTTTCCGTTTTTATTCAACATCTGAAACTCTAAATTATTGATATATCCTTGTTTTTTAAATAAGGGAAAGTTGTGATAAAAAATATCTTTACTTTCCAGCGTAATTAAATCAACAAATTTCTTTTTGTGCACAATTTCATCGCGGGTATAGCCTAACCACTTCAGTTCCGTATCATTAATCATAATTATTGTTCCTGCTGCATCTAGGGAATGATAGCCACAGGGAGCATTATTATATAGGTCTTCAACTTGAGTGATATAGTGTTGCAAGCTATCGTTGACTTCAGTGAGTTCTCGTGTCCGTTCTATGCCTGGTTGTTCGAGTTCAGTATGGAGTTGCTGTAGGGAAATTCCTGCTGGTTGGCGCTCCCTCTGTTCCGTTTGTACTTGCTCAAATAAATCCGCTTGCTGAATGGCAATTCCAGCTTGAGTTGCTAGCTGTCGCATGAGTTCAATTTCTGATGGTTGCCATTCGCGAGGTGCTGCACAGTGATGGGCAATCAATAATCCCCAAAGTTCTTCTCCCTTAAGGATAGGAATAACCAGGTTAGCTCTAACTTGAAAAGTGGTCAGGAATTCCCGGTGACAAGTATCAATTGGGGCAGTATAAATATCAGATTTAGAGGTAAATAAGCCTTGTTTGAAGGGTTCGATATAGTTTTCACCCACGCAAGGATCGTGTATCTGAGTGGATAAGATTGCTGTCCATTCTGAACCAACTGACTCTACCAACACCTTTCCGCTCCAGTCGGGAGCAAATTGGAAGATAATTACGCGATCGCATTGCAGAATGTTTCTGAGTTCCGTTACCGTCGTGTCGAGAATATCTTCTAGTTTGAGGAATTCGGAGAGAGAAAGTGCTATTTTAGCAAGGATTTCTTGTTGCTGTTGTTGCAATTTCCCATTATTCTCATCAGTATGTTCTATCATTAATCTACTTAATTAATTAATTAATTACATTTTTTAGATTGAGGCAGAAACCGGGTTTTTAGCCATCGTGCGTAATACCAATTTAATGTGAAGTTGCACATATCTCGATCCCCCTAAATCCCCCTTAAGAAGGGGGACGAAAGATCGGAATCTTGTCCCCTCCTTATTAAGGCAGGGCGGTTTCATTCTTGGTAGGGGCAATCCCCCTGTGGTTGCCCCCATGTCCCAAACGCCTGTGAAATCGTCTGTGGGTGGGGGCGGGCACGGGGGCATCGCCCCTACAAAAGCCTGATTTTGGTGAGAATGAAACCGCCCCCCTTAATAAGAGGGGGGGACAAGAGTGTTCTCAAAGTCAACCCCTACTCCCCTTATCAAGGGGGATTTAGGGGGATCTAGACTGGGCTACCCGCGAGAGATACAGAGGGGTTTCAGGCTTAAGTTGACACGCTTTGGTAGGGTGGGCACCGCGCATCGGTAGCTAGCACAGTACCCGGATTGTGAACTGTATCCGAAATAGCAAAACAGATTGTTGAGAGTTTATAGTTAAGAAATTATAAGTTTTGCGTTAATAAATTACGATTAAAAGTCTGCCGCTCGCATGAGGAATAGCGGCCAAATTATGAGTTATGATTTATCAGTTTGGATTGGAACTAACAAATCCCAATTACCAAATTTTAAGTACAAATTACTAATTGCCAATCATCGCTACAAATCATGCCAAACTCAATGTTAAATAACGACCCGTTGTGGTTCAAAGACGCGATTATTTACGAAGTACCAGTTCGCGCTTTTGCAGACAGCAATGCAGACGGCATCGGCGACTTTAGAGGACTGACAGAAAAACTGGATTACCTGCAAAACTTGGGAGTAACAGCAATTTGGGTACTGCCATTTTTTCCCTCGCCGCTCCGAGACGACGGCTACGATACATCTCACTATACTACCGTCAACCCGATTTACGGCACATTAGAGGACTTTAAAGACCTTTTAGAAGCAGCGCACCAACGGGGAATTCGCGTCATTATTGAGTTAATTGTTAACCACACTTCCGATCAGCACGCTTGGTTTCAGCGAGCGCGCCGTGCCCCGAAAGGCAGTAACGAAAGAGATTTTTATGTGTGGAGCGACACGCCGGAAAAATATCAAGATGCTCGGATTATTTTCAAAGATTTTGAAACATCTAATTGGGCTTGGGATGCGGTAGCAAAAGCTTATTACTGGCACCGTTTTTATTCCCACCAACCAGATTTGAATTACGACAATCCGGCCGTCCGCCAAGCCATCTTAGATGTGGTAGATTTCTGGTTGGCGCTGGGAGTAGACGGACTGCGAATGGATGCGGTGCCTTACCTGTACGAGCGCGAAGGTACTAACTGCGAAAACCTGCCAGAAACTCACGTATTCTTGAAGCACTTGCGGAAGCACGTAGATGAGAAATTCCCGAACCGGATGCTGCTTGCTGAGGCGAATCAGTGGCCGGAGGATGCAGTTCAATATTACGCGGCCGGCGATGAATGTCACATGAACTTTCATTTTCCGCTGATGCCACGTTTATTTATGGCTTTGTATATGGAAGATAGCTTCCCAATTAGCGACATTCTCCAGCAAACTCCGCAGATTCCCAATAACTGTCAGTGGGCATTATTTTTGCGGAATCACGATGAATTGACGCTGGAAATGGTGAGTGATGAAGACCGAGATTATATGTATCGGGTTTACGCTCAAGACACTCAGGCGAGAATTAATTTGGGCATCCGCCGCCGCTTGGCTCCTTTGATGGGAAATAACCGCCGCCGCATCGAGTTGATGAATGCTTTGCTGCTGTCTCTTCCGGGTACGCCGGTGCTTTACTACGGCGATGAAATTGGCATGGGAGACAATATCTATTTGGGCGATCGCAACGGGGTGAGAACTCCGATGCAGTGGAGCGGCGATCGCAATGCCGGTTTCAGCCGTGCTAACCCGCAACGGCTTTACGCGCCGCCAATTGTTGACCCTGAATATCACTACGAATCTATTAACGTGGAAGCGCTGCGGGCGAATCCGAGTTCTCTTTGGTGGTGGATGAAACGCCTGATTGCAATTCGGCAGCGTTTCCAAGCATTCGGCCGCGGAACTTGCGAGTTCCTGTACCCGGAAAACCGCAAAGTTTTAGCTTTTGTTCGCACTTATCAAGACGAACACATCCTCGTAGTGGCTAATTTGTCGCGCTTCGTCCAGACGGCAGAATTAGACCTTGCGCCCTTTAAAGGTGCTGTTCCGGTGGAGATTTTCGGCCGCACAGAGTTTCCTGCCGTTGGGGAGCAGCCTTACTTTTTGAGCTTGAGCCCTCACACTTTTTACTGGTTTACTCTTACTGCTAAACACGAAGATTTTTCGTTGCACGGTCATCCTACAGACTTGCCTAGTTTGGCGGTGATAGGCAATTGGAAAACAGCTTTTGCTACAAGTCAGTTAAGCGATATGCTGCTTAATCTTTTGCCGGGATACCTGCGGCGCAATCGCTGGTTTAGCGGTACAGACAGGACAATTCAATCATTAGAAATAAGTGATGTTGTACCGGTTGAATGTAAAGATAGTGCGGGGGAGCAATCTCAAGTTTACATTCTGTTCTTGCAGTTGAATTATACTGAAGGTATGCCGGAAACTTACGTTTTGCCTTTAGGGTGGGAAGAGATTAAAGGCGAGGTGGACGATCGGGCGATCGCGCGCCTGCAATTCCCAGAAAGCAACAAGGAAGTCGGGGTACTATTTGATGCTGCTGGGGACAAAGGTTTTCTGAGCGCGCTGCTGGGGACGATCGCCAATTCTCGCAGTTACAGAGGTGTTGCAGGTCAACTGCTAGGAATTGCCGACAGTGCATTCAAATCAGAAGAAGAGTTAGCGCAGCTCGAACCTCACCTGTTCAAAAAAGAACAAAGCAATACATCCGCAGGTTACGGCGACCGCTTCGTCCTGAAAATATTGCGAAAAATCGAGGAAGGAATTAACCCCGAATTAGAAATCGGACGCTTTTTAACAGAGCGCAACTCGATCCAACACTACGCTCCAATTGCCGGAGCATTGGAATATCACACACCAGCAAAACAAGTCCTTACAGTCGGAATCCTACAAAAATTAATCCCCGACAGCGTAGATGCTTGGTCTTATACATTAGACACGCTGCGCGACTATTTCGAGCAAGTAATGACAGTAGAAGCAAAGCATTCCGGCGAGAATTTATCTACTGCCCCCGAAAATTATTTGCCGAACGCTTTGACCGGACAAAGCCAGCGGCAGCAAAACTCGCTAGTAGCCGATTTATCCCTAGAAATTCCGGCATTAGCTCGCGAACTCATCGGCTCTTACTTAGCATCAGCGGAACTTTTAGGTAAGCGGACAGCCGAACTTCACCTCGCTTTAGCTGCTGACACAGAAAATCCCGCTTTTGCCCCAGAAAGCTTCACCTCCTTTTACCAGCGTTCCATCTATCAATACATGAGAAATGTGGCCGGAAGAACTTTGCTGGATCTGAAAAAACGGATGTCCAAACTGCCGCCAGAAATACAAAAATCGGCGCAAAAGCTGCTCAACCGCGAAGATTTGCTCATGGAACGTTTCAAGTCTATTTTGAACTTGAGAATCACGGCCGATAGAATTCGCTGTCACGGGGACTTTCATTTTGGGCAAGTTCTTTATACAGGCAAAGACTTCGTAATTATTGATTTCGGAGGAGAACGCGATCGACCCTTAAGCGAGCGGCGGATGAAGAGGTCGCCCCTGCGAGATGTTGCGGGAATGCTGCAATCTTTGAGTTACGCTGTTACTTTGGCACTCCGCAATGAAGTAGAAAGTGGGATGATTCGCCCGGAAAATCTCCCGGAGATGCAGCAGTGGGCGAACGTTTGGCACCGCTGGGTCAGCCTCACTTTTGTTAAGAGCTATTTGGCAACAGCAGCCGATGCAGATTTCTTGCCCAAATCTATACCGGAACTACAAGTTTTGCTAGATGCTTACATTTTGGAAAAAGCGGTTGGCGAGCTAGCCTACGAACTTAATTACCGCTTGGATTGGGCGCACATTCCCCTTCAGCGGATTGTAGAATTGCTGAATTTATAAGGGCGGGTTTATCTATACTCGTTAGGGTGCGTGACTTTCTAGCCACTCAAGTGGCAGCCAGATTCTTGAGAGTCACGCACCTTACATCACGAAATCTGCTTTGATAACGATTTTATCGGCGAATATAATTCGCTCCTATACAAACAAAGTCCGTGCAACCCCAGACTAGAAGAAAAGATGGTAAAAAACCGATTTCCTATTACTTAAAATAAAGAGCGGCTTGATACAAAACTTGTTCTTGATGCGTTAACAAAGTGCAGTCAGAAAGCGGGTAAGCCACACAAGTAACAGCGTAGCCCGCTTGCAATTCTGACGGCTTCAAAAACTTTTGTTCGCTTTGGTCGATTTCACCGCTCAGCAGTTTGGCAACGCAAGCAGAACACTCTCCTTGCTTGCATCCATTCGGCAAGCGGATGCCGGCATCTTCTGCCATATCTAAGATATACTGGTCGTCTGGTACTGCGATCGTGCGATCGAGCGCGAGAGCCTCATTCACCAACCGAACTTGATAAACAGCCATTTTTTTCTTATTCCTCGCGAAAGGGCGGGTTTACGATGCTGTTAGTCCTAGCAAATATTTCGGGTAAAACCCGCCCCTACAGCTAGAAAGGGCGGATTTATATCGTGTATATCTAGACAAGTGCTTCTTGATAATCGAGATTTTCATCTAGATAAATAGCCCGAATATCCTCCGGCAAGTTGGATTCTAAACTTTGATATCCTTTTTGCAGCAAAGCCTTTACCTGAGCGGGCGAAATAGCTTCGCCTTCTGCTTGCAAATAAGCTGCAATTCGAGTTTCGCTCCAGCGGAAAGTCTGAGCCATCAACACCACTAAACGCGGCAGCGGCGCTAACAATTCTAAGGCTTGTTTGACGTAACACCACAGGGGAGGCGGAGCCGATTGCAAAGAGTAGTGAATCGACTCAACAGGGGGCAATTCAGCTTGATTTATGCAGACTGCGGTGACATTAATCAGCCAGTTTTGGAGACTGAGATTTTCGCCATCAGACTCTTGGATTTCGCGGCGCAAATCGAGGCCTCGCAGTTCGTGATAGATGTGCAGCCAAGTGTGGGCAAATAGGTAATCTCCTTGTACGGGCGATCGCACGGAATGGCGAATCAGGGAGTGTACAATTTGAGCGTAGCGGCAAAAAATTGCCGTGAAGAACCTACCTTGATCGGGATGGTTTTGAAACAAAGTCAATAATTCCTGATCGCTGTGGTGAAACAGGGATTTGACCACAGGATGGTTGAATTCGGAAAAATTAGGTGTTTGCACAATTGTTCTGGAAAGGTTTGGAGAATAAATGCGGGTGCAGCCCGATTCTACAACACGATATACATTTGATGCAAGTGCTTAAAAAATATGTTGATACTTAAGTCAATTAATTATATAATATCGCCAAATGTTTATATTCCATGAAGGAGTCCAGAAGCATGAGCAACTTGAAACAAGTTAGCATCTATACTCGCGGTATAACTACGCCGAGCGGTGCTGGTGGATATGGGGCAATCTTGCTGTATGAAAATCATCGCAAGGAACTATCCGGGGGATTTCAGTTAACTACACACCATCGTATGGATATTATTGCTGCAATTGAAGGTCTAAAAGCACTCAAAACAAGATGTAAAGTGACGCTATACAATAACAATGGCTACCTTGTAGATGCTATTGCCAACAATTGGGCGCTGCGCTGGCAAGCTAATAACTGGAAAAATAGCGAACACAAACCTACTGCTAACGTAGATTTGTGGGAGCAACTACTCCAATTCTGTTCGCAACACGACGTGGAGTTTATTAGACTTAAGCAATCTGCAGGCAACCAAGAGTATCAACGCTGCAATTATATTTCCAGACAAGCGGCCAATCAACAAAACTTACCAGCAGATGAAGGCTATCAACGGTGAACCCCGCTAGGGAAACCATATCCTCCGCCCCCCGGTGTCTCAATGACAAACACATCCCCCGGCTGCATTTCCACAGTCGCCGTACTCCCCAAATTCTCAACTTTTCCATCAACCGTTTCAACATAATTCCGTCCAACTTTCCCCGCTTCACCCCCATTCAAACCGCAAGGAGAAATCACCCGCCGCCCCGATAAAATTCCCGCCGTCATCGCCTCCCGAAACCGTACTCGCCGCACAACTCCATTACCGCCGCGATGAGATCCATTCCCCCCGCTATTAGCCCGAATTGCAAAACTTTCTAACAACACCGGAAACCGCCATTCTAATACTTCTGGGTCAGTTAAACGCGAATTAGTCATGTGAGTTTGAACCGCATCCGTACCATCAAAATCTGCACCAGCACCCGAACCGCCACAAATAGTTTCATAATATTGATAGCGCTGATTTCCAAAGGTAAAATTATTCATAGTTCCCTGAGAAGCAGCCATCACTCCCAAAGCACAATACAAAGCATCGGTAATATTCTGCGATGTTTCCACATTTCCGGCCACTACCGCCGCTGGATAGCGAGGATTCAGCATACAGCCTTCGGGATTGATGATTTCGAGAGGTTTCAAACAGCCCGCATTTAGAGGAATATCGTCATCTACCAAGGTGCGGAAAACATACAAAACAGCGGCTTTGCACACCGCAGCGGGAGCATTAAAATTGTTGGTTTGTTGAGCAGAAGTGCCAGCAAAATCTATTTTTGCACTGCGCGCAGATTTGTCAATTGTAATCGCTACCTTAATTTGTCCGCCACTATCCATCGGATAAGTAAATTCGCCATCTTGCAAAACATCAATTACCCTGCGTACCGACTCTTCCGCATTGTCTTGTACGAAGCCCATATAAGCTTGCACTGTCTCTAATCCATAATGTTCTACCATCTTGAGAAGTTCTTCTGCGCCGCGCTTGTTAGCAGCAATTTGTGCTTGCAAATCGGCTATATTTTGAACGGAATTGCGAACAGGAAACTTACCCGATGTCAGAATTTCTAGTAATTCTTTTTCTCGAAAATAGCCCTCGCTTACTAACAGGAAATTGTCAAGCAATACACCTTCTTCAGTTACTGTGGTACTGTTAGGAGGCATGGAACCGGGAGTGATGCCGCCGATGTCGGCGTGGTGTCCCCGCGAGGCAACATAAAACAAAGGAAGGGAGGAATCACGATCGAATACTGGAGTAATAACGGTGATATCTGGTAAATGCGTGCCGCCGTTGTAGGGATTGTTAGAAACATAAACATCGTCCGGTTGAACCGCATTGCCTTGTGCTAAAATTAAAGCTTCAACGCTTTCGCTCATCGAGCCTAGATGTACGGGAATGTGCGGCGCGTTGGCAACTAATTGCCCGTTTTTGTCGAAAATTGCACAGGAAAAGTCGAGACGTTCTTTGATGTTGACTGAGGAACTTGTGTTTTGCAATGTGACGCCCATTTGTTCCGCTATCGCCCGAAACAAATTATTAAAAATTTCCAGCAAAACCGGATCGGATTTAACCGCAGATAAACGCGAAGGAACGCGGATATTATCTGCGTCCATCTGCGTGCATCTGCGGTTCAAAATTAAATCATTATTTTCGGTGATTTCCGCTTCCCAGCCCGGTTCTATGATATTAGTTCCCGTAGCTTCAACAATCATAGCAGGGCCTTCTATGCAGTCGCCAGATCGCAAATCGTCTCTCTGATAAACAGGCGTTTCCCGCCAGCCGCCACCCACATACATTTGCACCGTTGAAATTGGTTGCACGGGCAAGATGCCCGTGCCACTAGAGGGGGAAATTGTGGATGCTTCCGGCACATCCAATGTCTGCAAAATTGGTTGCACAGGCAAGATGCCTGTGCCACAAGAGGGGGAAATTTGGGATGCTTCCGGCACATCCATTGTCTGCAAAATTGGTGGCACAGGCAAGATGCCCGTGCCACAAGAGGGGGAAATTTGGGATGCTTCCGGCACATCCATTGTCTGCAAAATTGGTGGCACAGGCAAGATGCCCGTGCCACAAGAGGGGGAAATTGTGGATGCTTCCGGCACATCCATTTTTTCTACAACTTCCACCGAAACCGCTTCCACAATCAGCGGTTTTTCTGGCATAATAAAACTGTAACGCTGTCGGTGGGCTGCTTCAAATTCAGCCTGCATGACCTCAATATTGTCAGCAAAATTGACCGCCAAAACCGAGTCACTTCCCTGATATTTTAAGCGCAACTTGCTAACAACTAAAACCTCTGACTCATTCTCTGTGTTCTCTGCGCCTCTGCGGTTCAATTCCCTCTTTCCATCTACCTCCAATTCGGCTAAAATATGATGCAAATTGGGTAATAATTCTGCATTTAATTGTTGCTCGATCGCCCTTTCGCGAATAGCCCGCACATCAGCCAAACCCATACCGTAAGCCGACAACACACCCGCATAAGGGTGAATAAATACCCGTTTCATCCCCAAAGCATCGGCGATCGCACAAGCGTGTTGGCCGCCCGCACCGCCGAAACAGCACAATGTATACTCCGAAACATCGTAACCGCGCTGAAGCGAGATTTTTTTGACAGCATTTGCCATCTTTTCCACAGCGATCGCCAAAAAACCCTCCGCCACCTCTTCGGCCGTCCTCTCGCCCCCAATTTCCCCCGCTAATTGCCCAAATTTTTGCTTTACTACGTCAGGGGCGATCGGCAAATCTCCATTCAATCCAAATACTTTCGGGAAAAAATCCGGTTGAATTTTCCCCAACATCACATTGCAATCAGTCACCGTCAAGGGGCCGCCTTTGCGATAGCAAGCGGGCCCAGGATTGGCTCCCGCCGACTCCGGCCCGACGCGGTAGCGAGCCCCGTCAAAAAAGACAATTGAACCGCCGCCGGCTGCTACAGTGTGAATTGCCATCACGGGCGATCGCAATCTCACCCCAGCAATTTCCGTCTCAAATTCGCGTTCGTATTCCCCGTTAAAATGGGCAACATCTGTGGAAGTTCCGCCCATATCAAAGGTAATAATTTTATCAAAACCTGCCTTTTTGCTCGTTTGAACTGCACCGACAATACCGCCTGCTGGGCCGGATAAAATACTGTTTTTTCCTTGAAATTGTGCCGCGTCTACTAAGCCGCCATTCGATTGCATAAACATTAATTTAGGGGACGGGCACGGGGAGGAGGAGGAGGGCGGGCACGGGGAGGGCGGGCACGGGGAGGAAGAGGGCGGGCACGGGGGCACCGCCCCTACAGATAATTGACTGGTTACTTGTTCGACGTATCGACGTAAAATCGGAGATAAATAAGCATCGACAACCGCAGTATCTCCCCGCGAAACCAGTTTCATCAGCGGGCTGACTTCGTGAGATACTGAAATTTGAGTAAAGCCAATTTCTTTCGCTATTTTAGCAACTTGTTTTTCGTGTTCCGAGTAGCGGTAGCCGTGCATGAATACGATCGCACAACTGCGAATTCCCTCATCGTATGCTTTCTGCAAAGACGGGATAAATTCGGGATTGACAGCAGTTAACTCCTCACCTTGAGCGCTGTAGCGTTCTGCAACTTCAATAACTCGATCGTACAGCATCTGGGGCAAAACAATGTGACGCGCGAAAATATTGGGGCGGTTTTGATAGCCAATTCTCAGCGCATCGCCGAAACCTTTAGTAATTAACAGAATTGTGCGATCGCCTTTTCGTTCCAGCAAAGCATTTGTCGCCACCGTCGTCCCCATTTTAATCGCTTCAATTTCGGCGGCGGGTATAGCTGCGTCGGCGGGAATTCTCAAAATATCGCGAATTCCTTGAACTGCGGCGTCGGTGTAGCGTTCTGGGTTTTCCGACAGCAGCTTGTGAATGACTAACTTACCGTCGGGACTCTTGGCGACAATATCGGTAAAAGTGCCACCGCGATCGATCCAGAATTGCCAGCGAGTGCGATCGGGAGAAGTAGGATTCATATCTCTTTTTTTTGAAATTTTTGCTTGATTAATTTACAATTATTCAACAAACTTCTGTTCGAGTCAATTCATAAAATTCCTAACTTCGGGTCATAAAAGTCATAATTTCTGGTCGATCAAACTAGGAGGCGCTCGATCGTGTTAATTATAGATGTCGAATGCCCTTGACTAACCCCTGACAAACACCAGCCAGAAAATCCAAATCCAAAGTCTCAATCCTATCGCTTTCTCGATGATAATGCGGATTTCGCATATTAGCAGTATCAGTCACCATAATAGCCGGATAACCATTATCCCAAAAAGGAACATGATCGCTGCGGCGAGTATCCGGCACAATTAAACCTCGATTCGGCACCGGCAGCCACTCGCAGGGCTGACCAGATTTGCGAATTTTACCACTCAAATTAATCAAATCGGGAACCGTCCGCAAAGTGCCAATTAAAGCAATAAAATTACCACTATTTGGATAAAAATATTTCAAGCCAGCGGGATAGCTTTGAGAATTAGGATTATGGTTGCAATAACCCAACATTTCCAAAGAAATCATTAACCGGATTGACTCTTGCTGTTGCTTGTATTTAGCTGCATGATGACTGCTTCCCAAACAACCGTATTCTTCCATATCGAAGGCAACTAATTGCACTGGATATTTGAGCGGCCCAGATGCGATATTCCTTGCGAGTTCCAGCAAAACAGCAACACCAGTAGCATTATCATCGGCCCCAGGCGATCCGGGTACAGTATCGTAATGAGCACCAATTACGATCGGCGGCAACCGCTTCTTACTCGCCCGATCGAAGGGGGGTAAATCCAAAATCAAATTGTGATGAATTCGGCCGCGCACGGAAAAATCGTCAATTTCTACAGTTCCCCACTGTGCCAACTGTTCGCGGATGTATTGCTGGGCATAAAAATGCCCTTCGGATGCGAGGTATGGGTTGCGATCGCGTACAATTTGAATCAGATGGCTGTGCAAGCGTTCTTTGAGATTCATGCGATCGGAGATACAATGAGTACACTAAGATTATATGGGATTGAATTATGATTGGAGAAGTCAGAATCGAAAATTATAAGTCCATTCAAAAGCTGAAGCTAGAATTAGGACGAGTCACCGTATTGATTGGTGAAAATGGCTGTGGCAAAAGCAATATCCTAGAGGCGATCGCCCTTGCTTCTGCGGCGGCAGATGATAAGCTGGATAACGAGTTTTTAGCATCTAGGGGCATCAGAGTTACAGAACCTCAATTTATGCGATCGGCTTTTGAAAAGGAAAATTTAGATAAAGATATCAGCATTGAGTTAAGAGCGAATAAGGGACAACCATTCAGTTGTATTTTACAAAATGATAATGCTCCTTATTCTCAGTGGCTTAGTAAAACCTTTTTGGGTAATACTGAAACCTCTCTCAAGAATGCTGTTAAGCAGGTGGTTCAAAAATATGGCGGTCGAAACAAATTGATATCTATTTTAGAAGAAAAAAATGAGCTTTCCGAAGACCTTTTTTTAAGCTTTCAAAAGGAGGCAGAATCATTTAGTGAACTACTTGACGTAAATCTATTCGTAATTTACTCTCCTGAAAATCCCGCGTTACGAACTTTTGAAAAAGAAGGGCAAATTCAACCGTTAGGCATTAAGGGCGAAGGCTTATTTAAACTTATAAATGTCTTGAGTGTAGACCAAAACCCAGGTAAACTCAATCAAATCAAAGAAAATCTGCGATTGATAGATTGGTTTAAAGATTTTGAAGTTTCTCAAAATTTAGCAGCAATGCAAACTTCTATCCAAATCCAAGATAGGTACTTAGATACTCATTTAAGTTATTTCGACCAAAGAAGCTCGAATGAAGGATTTTTATTTTTACTGTTTTACTTTACCTTGTTCGTCAGCGATCTCACACCTAAATTTTTCGCAATAGATAACATTGATGCTTCTCTCAATCCCAGATTGTGCCGCCGATTAATGCAAGAATTAGTCGAATTAGCAAAAAAACACGACAAACAAGTAATTTTTACAACCCACAATCCGGCGGTTTTGGACGGTTTGAATTTAGAGGATGACGAACAGCGACTGCTTGTGATTTCTCGCAACCAATTAGGTTATACTAAAGCCAGACGCATTCTGGGCCCCAAACCTCTAGAGGGCCAAGAACCAGTAGAGTTATCAGAGGCATTTTTGAGAGGCTATATCGGCGGACTTCCTAAGAATTTTTAATATGATTAGTTTTGGATTGATTGCAGAGGGACTGACTGATCAAATTGTAATAGAAGATATTTTAGCTGGATATTTTAATAGTGCATATATAGAGGTGACACCTCTTCAGCCAAAAAGAGATAAATCCAAAACCGGCGGCTGGACTCTAGTATTTGATTATTGTAGGTCAAAAAAATTTCAAGAAGCATTTCAATTTATTGACTATATCATTATTCAGATAGATACGGATGTTTCAGAAGATTATGGTGTAGCAAAACAAGATGAAAACGGTGAGTTTACTCCCCAGCAGTTAATTGCAAAAGTTATTGAAAAGTTTAGAAATGCGATCGGCGATAATTTTTACAGCAGATATCAACAACAAATTATATTTGCCATCTCCGTACATTCTATTGAGTGTTGGTTGCTGCCCCTGTATTATACAGACAAGAAGAAACAAGCTAAAGTTAAGAACTGCCTCGATACTTTAAACCTGCAACTTGCGAAAAAACATAAGTTTACGATCGACGCTAATGCTAAAAATCCTGAATATTATCGAGTAATTTCAGAACAATATCGCAAGCATAAAGTTTTGATGAAGCATTACGCAGAAAATCCCAGTTTAAAAACTTTTATAGAAGAGATTCAAAGCAGAGGCATTAAGAGTGGTGATGAAGAGGATTGGTAAGGAAGCAAGTTATTATGTCATATAATAGAAACATAGTTATCGGAGATTACCATGCAAGCATACAAACTTAGAGGTAAAATCGATGCAACTGGCAACTTGGTAGTTGTGGAACCCGTGAATATGCCGCCGGGAGATGTAGAAATCATCGTCTTGCAGCTACCTGATACGGTTAAACAAGCCAGCGCCTCAGAAAATGCGATCGCACCTGAAGAACCTCAAAAAAAGTTTAAAACTAACGTGAAGGCATTTCAAGGTTTATTCGATCGAGATGCTGTACCGGAACCGCTGGATTTTGACGATCCAGACAAACAAGCAAAATGGGAATATTTAAAGGAAAAACATAACTTGTGAAAATCCTGATAGACACCAATATAATAGTAGATGTTGCGCTCGAACGAGAACCTTTCTTTGCTGAGAGCGATCGCATTTTAACTTTTGTTGAAGAAGCACAAATTCAAGGCTATATTTCAGCCTCAACTTTTAGCGACCTTTACTATATTATCCGCAGAGACAGAGGCCGCGATTGGACGCTGGCTTTTTTGCGGCAGTTAGCCACATTTTGTCAAGTAGCAACAGTAGATAACTCAGTTATTTCAATGGCATTAACTTGCAAATTCAAGGATTTTGAAGATGCGATTCAGTACAGCACTGCTGTAATCAATCGAATTGATGCCATTGTCACCCGCAACCCGCGAGATTTTCCGGTTACTACTCCTAGGATTGTAACTCCAAATCAGTTAATTCTTGAATTAACTGATTCTCCTTAAATTTCTCAAAGCGCTAAACTTCTGATTCCAATTCGCTAACCCGCAACTGCACGGGTAATTCTACAGAATTCAACTCTGACGACTCTAATAATCCTGTTGCTTCAACTTCTGCACTCGCTTCACCGTGCCGCATTTTCTTCAATTTATCACCCAAAGTATCCCGCTGGTTAATCAAATAAATACTCACCAAAGTCAGCCCTACTCCCATCGATTGTAGCGGATTCAGCACTTCGCCCAAGAACAAATTGCCGAACAGCAAAGCAAATACAGGCGTAAGAAAGGTAAGAGAACTTAAACTTGTCAGACTGCCACTCGAAGCAAAATAAAAGAATAAACCGTAGGCGATCGCACTTCCGAACACAGTAGAATAACCTAACGCCATCCAGCCGGAAAAATCGATATTCACAAACTGCTCAGACTCCGTTGCAGCAGAAAATGCCAACAGCGGCAAACCGCCCAAAATCATGTGCCAACCAGTCGCCACCACCGGGTCAACATAACGGCAAACCCAGCGCACCAAAACCGTACCCACAGCCATCGACAAAGCAGCCAACAGCATCAACCATTCTCCACCCTGAAACAACTGTTCGATTCCCGCAGAAACCTCCCTGTTTTCAGGATGAAAAAGCCCCAAAATCCAGCCATCGGGCAACCCGATCAAACTGATGCCCGCAACGCCAATAACTAATCCCAACCAGCCCCAAAAACCTATTTTTTCTTGAAACAGCCACAAACACAAAATCGCCACAGCTAGCGGTTGAGAATCAATCATCACCGAACCCAAACCCGCACCGGTTCTCGCCAAACCTTCGGCTAAAAAGCCTTGAAACAAAGTAGCGTCAACCAAAGCAAACAGCGAAATCCACAGCCAAGCTTTCCAACCCTGCGGCTGCGGTTTTCCCATCAGCGCCGCCCCCAGCAGCACCAACACACCCGCAGGTACTAAACGCACGAATGCCACAAACAGTGGCGTTGTGTGCGGCATCACCCCCTTCATCGCTACCATCGCGGTTCCCCACAGGAAAAACGGCGCAATTAGCAACAGCGGGGCAAAAGGCAGTTTTGAATCGGTAAGTTTTAGCTGCATGGGGAGGGCTCCAGATAATTGATGAGATTGATTCTCGTGGGGATGATGTAGTTTTGTTAAGCAATTTTTACAATTATATATTGGTGTTGAGTTAAATGCGATCGCACAAACCTCGGCCAATCTGGAACAGGCAAGATGCCTGTTCCACAAAATCAAGGTGCAACAGGCATCTTGCCTGTGGCCAACAATCTGGAACAGGCATCTTGCCTGTTCCACAATCAAGCAATTTCTTGTGGAACAGGCATCTTGCCTGTTGCCAACAATCTGGAACAGGCATCTTGCCTGTTCCACAAAATCAAGGTGGAACAGGCATCTTGCCTGTTGCCAACAATCTGGAACAGGCAAGATGCCTGTTCCACAATCAAGCAATTTCTTGTGCAACAGGCATCTTGCCTGTTGCCAACAATCTGGAACAGGCAAGATGCCTGTTCCACAAAATCAAGGTGGAACAGGCATCTTGCCTGTTGCCAACAATCTGGAACGGGCAAGATGCCCGTTCCACAATCAAGCAATTTCTTGTGGAACAGGCATCTTGCCTGTTCCTAAATGGCACAACATCTACCCCGACGAATAAGGCACACTATAAGAAGTTAGCTACAAAAATCCGTAACATTGCCTGTACACTGCCCATGATTTGGCCATTCAAGCCCCGCTACCGCAAACAAATCGCCCGTATCGAAATCACCGGAGCCATTGCCGGAGAAACCCGTAAACGAGTCCTAGAAGCTCTCAAAACTGTTGAAGAACGCAAATTTCCCGCCTTGCTGCTGCGGATAGACAGCCCCGGCGGCACCGTCGGCGATTCCCAGGAAATTTACAGCGCCCTCAAGCGTTTGCGCGAAAAAGTCAAAATTGTCGCCAGTTTCGGCAATATTTCAGCTTCTGGTGGAGTTTACATCGGCATGGGAGCCGAACATATCGTTGCTAATCCCGGTACAATTACCGGCAGCATTGGCGTGATTATCCGGGGTAACAATCTAGAACGGCTGTTAGAAAAAGTAGGCGTTTCTTTTAAGGTGATTAAATCGGGGCCGTATAAAGATATCTTGGCATTCGATCGCGAATTGACAGATCCTGAACAGCAAATTCTGCAAGACTTGATCGACACCAGCTACCAGCAATTCGTGGAAACGGTTGCCGAAGCCCGTTCATTGGCTGTTGAAAAAGTCAAAAGTTTTGCCGACGGTCGCGTTTTTACCGGTCAGCAAGCCTTAGAATTGGGTTTGGTCGATCGACTGGGAACAGAAGAGGACGCTCGCCGCCTTGCCGCCGAACTCGCAGGCCTGGACCCGGAAAAAACCGAGTCTTGCACGCTAGAAAAACAAAAACCTTTCCTAAATCGTGTCTTGGGGAGTAGTCTGGATATATCCGGGCTTTCAGCTTACAATAATTTGCTGGAATTCGAGCTTTCTACTAGCGGTTTGCCGCTGTGGATGTATCGCCCGTGATTAAATAGTCAGTTGGCAGTGGACAGTAGTCAGTTGGCAGTGGTAATTGGTAATTAGTAATTGGTAATTGCAACTAGCAACTGACAACTAGCAACTGACAACTAACAACTGACAACTGACTACTGAACAACTGACTAATATGGAGGAAATTTGCGTGGATTGGCAAGTGCGGGGGATTCGTGGGGCAACTACTGCTAGCGAGAATTCGGTGGCAGCAATTCGAGAAGCGGTGAGAGAATTATTAGATGAATTAGAAGCAAAAAATGATATAAATCCAGATTTAATTATTAGTGCTACGTTTTCTGCTACTCGTGATTTAGATGCTGTGTTTCCGGCCGCGATCGCCCGCGAACGTCCTCACTGGTGTAATGTTCCTTTGTTGGACGTGCAGCAAATGCACGTTGAGGGTGCTTTGGAACGCTGCATCCGGTTTTTAATTCACGTTAACTGGCCGGCACATACTGAAATTTATCATCCTTATTTGCGGGGAGCTCAAAATTTGCGCCCGGATAGGAATTTAGCGGTGGCGGTGGCTGGGGAAAATTAGACTTGGCGATTGTGAATGTCGATCGCCCCGACAACTCAAAAAGTCAAACATTCCTATAGCCTTTCTCAGTCACATGAGGTGCTCTCGCGGGCATAGGGCATAGGGCATAGGGCATAGGGCATAGGGCATAGGGCATAGGGCATAGGGCATAGGGCATAGGGCATAGGACAAAGCCCCCATACCTCACAACGCTTGAGAACCGCTATAGACTCACGGGCTCCCAGAAACCGGGTTTTTTCTCGAATAGTTGGTTACAGCCGAGGAAAACGGCAAAAACCCGGTTTCTTTGATTTTGTCGATCGCCCCGACAACTCAAAAAAGGACTCTCGTCGGATTTGACTCTCATTCTTGTTGACAAATTGCAGGTTAAATGAGGATGTTTTATGAATAGAACAAACTTACTATCTCGAATCTCGATCGATCCCAATATCGGCTATGGTAAACCCTGCATTCGGGGACATCAAATCTGGGTTTCTGTGATTCTAGATTGCCTAGCTAGTGGCTCGACTATTGAGGAAATAATTCAGCAGTATCCTAGTATAGGGCGAGAGGATATTCTTGCTTGTATTGCCTATGGTGCAGAAATAATTGAGCGAAATAGCGAACCTCACCAGTTAGTAAGTCTCCAGCCCGATCGAGTGATTTATGCCGAGTTTTCAGAAATGGCAAACGATCTAGAATATCAAGCAGAAGCTTTGGCAATTTGTCAAGATTTTGAGACAGCCGACTGGGAAGCATTGCTAATAGGTGAGTCTGAATATGAGACGCGGTGAAGTTTATGATGCTGATTTTGAACCTGTTCAAGGTTCAGAGCAAGGAGGGACTCGCCCAGCGATTATTGTTAGCAACGATTCGATAAATGCGTCGAGTCAAGTTGTGCTGGTGGTTCCTTGTACCACTTATCGCCCACCACGCCGCATTTATCGGAGTCAGGTACTCATAATTGCTCCTGATGGAGGATTCGATCGAGACTCAATAGCACTTGGAGAGCAAGTTCGCGCTTTGGCGAAAAGTCGCCTTTTACGTAAACGCGGGACACTTTCTGAGTCTACTGTGGTGCAATTGGATAGCGCTTTGTCGATCGCCTTGGATTTATCTAATCAATAGACTTGGCGCCTGTGAAAGTCGATCGCCCCGACAACTCAAAAAGTCAAACATTCCTAGACTCACGGGTTCTGAGAAACCGGGTTTTTTCCTCAGAAGACGCCTTACAGCCGACGAAAACCGCAAAAACCCGGTTTCTGGGATTTTGTCGCCCCGACAATTCAAAAAAGGCTCTCGTCGGATTTTACTCTCATTCTTGTTGACAAGTTGCAGGTTAAGGTGTATGGTGAGTTTGCGAGTTGCAAAGCTCGATCGCTCCAGAACGTTGAAAATTGCATAGTTTTTTTTTTGATCTGCGGCTAGTTTCAGTGTCGCAGATCGGCAATCGACGCACCTCGGGCGATCGGCAAAACCCTGATTTTCTCGTTGGGGTGCGTCGATTACTCTGATACCAAGGGTTACGGCTTGCAAGCAATTGAGCTTATTGCAGGTTTTAGGGTCTTATTGACAGGTAAAATATGGTGCGTCGATTTGAGGCTTGAAACCCTTTCTGGGTAAGGCTCCCTGGCCGAAGAGTCTCCTTTACCACTTCCCCGCGAGGGGATTGAAACTTAATCTTCCACTCAGTTTCAAGATTTTGTAGGTTTAGTCTCCTTTACCACTTCCCCGCGAGGGGATTGAAACCTCTTGCCTATTTGTCTGAGAGAGTAGCTTCAAGCAAGGTCTCCTTTACCACTTCCCCGCGAGGGGATTGAAACTTGATGTGAGTAGTCTCTGCGAGTAGGCTTTGCTGTTGAAAGTCTCCTTTACCACTTCCCCGCGAGGGGATTGAAACAACCATCGGAGGATTGATGGCATAAATCCATACATCGCGTCTCCTTTACCACTTCCCCGCGAGGGGATTGAAACTTGTTGTAGCTTGGCTAAATTTTCTGTGATACGCTCTATCGTCTCCTTTACCACTTCCCCGCGAGGGGATTGAAACCACCTGCTGCTAAGCAATATTCACAAACATGAATTGTCTCCTTTACCACTTCCCCGCGAGGGGATTGAAACAAGTCATAGGCTCACTACCTGATGCCAACCCGAATCGTCTCCTTTACCACTTCCCCGCGAGGGGATTGAAACAGGAACTTGTAACATATTCTGAGGTCCCATTTCTTCAAGGCTGTCTCCTTTACCACTTCCCCGCGAGGGGATTGAAACTTTAGAAAACATATGAACTCAAACATTCAAAATTTCCGGTCTCCTTTACCACTTCCCCGCGAGGGGATTGAAACTTGAAAGTCATCTTCTGCGTCGGTAACCCAAACTGATGTCTCCTTTACCACTTCCCCGCGAGGGGATTGAAACAATGAGTATTCACTTTTTTGAAACAGGTTTGCTTTTGTCTCCTTTACCACTTCCCCGCGAGGGGATTGAAACCTGCATTTACCACCTGTTAAAGCAGTATCTGTACTGTCTCCTTTACCACTTCCCCGCGAGGGGATTGAAACATCATGGGTGATAGTCACGACATACCCGTTGAGTTTAGGTCTCCTTTACCACTTCCCCGCGAGGGGATTGAAACTTCATCTGTTTCTCTCGTTTTCGTGTGGGTGGGTAAAGTCTCCTTTACCACTTCCCCGCGAGGGGATTGAAACTTCGGGTCTGGATCAAGCCAGCCTTTTCCGTAGTCATCGTCTCCTTTACCACTTCCCCGCGAGGGGATTGAAACTTTCCGTAGCTAGGATTCCCACATCGGGAACAGCTTTCGCCAGTCTCCTTTACCACTTCCCCGCGAGGGGATTGAAACTTTCCAGTTTCCTTATTGTAACAACTTTCCACTTTATGTCTCCTTTACCACTTCCCCGCGAGGGGATTGAAACTGGAAATTTTATTTCAGCCCACATTGTTGCTTGGTGGGTCTCCTTTACCACTTCCCCGCGAGGGGATTGAAACGCTCAGGTATACCATCTAGGGTTACAACTGCAGGACGTCTCCTTTACCACTTCCCCGCGAGGGGATTGAAACTAAGAGTGTAGATTATTAGTGTGCCTCGATCAGTTTTGTCTCCTTTACCACTTCCCCGCGAGGGGATTGAAACAACTCTAACTAAACCTCGTATGGTTTTGTTCAGCTTGTCTCCTTTACCACTTCCCCGCGAGGGGATTGAAACTATTTTGACGATACCCCTTTATAACACAGCGGTCATAAGGTCTCCTTTACCACTTCCCCGCGAGGGGATTGAAACTTTAATCGGGCATCATAATCCCAACGAACTGACCAGCACGTCTCCTTTACCACTTCCCCGCGAGGGGATTGAAACTTATTTGTATAAATCATGACATTATTCAATAGAATTTAGTCTCCTTTACCACTTCCCCGCGAGGGGATTGAAACAGAAATTATCAGTTTCTCAGTAGGCTCAGAGAAAACGTCTCCTTTACCACTTCCCCGCGAGGGGATTGAAACAATATTAGCTGAATAATTACCTTTCTTATCTTTACCGTAAGAGTCTCCTTTACCACTTCCCCGCGAGGGGATTGAAACTCTACATCATTATCCCAAGAGAAATATGGATCTTGTTCATCATGTCTCCTTTACCACTTCCCCGCGAGGGGATTGAAACAATCAACCTCATACAGAGACTCATCCGAAAATAGTCATCGTCTCCTTTACCACTTCCCCGCGAGGGGATTGAAACGGGTTGTCCTCAGCTCCGTAGACCGTGCCGTCTACTGTGTCTCCTTTACCACTTCCCCGCGAGGGGATTGAAACTAAAATCCGACCAGATATTACGTTAGCTAATGTTAGTTGTCTCCTTTACCACTTCCCCGCGAGGGGATTGAAACTACATCTGGTGGAAATTTTTCCATTTCTTTGCAACGCCAGAATTTATGCACTCCGACCAAAGAAACCGGGTTTTTTACCGAATCTGTGCACTACAACCAAATATTTTCGTAAAAAACCCGGTTTCTGGGCCCCTACTTAGCTTCTTTACCACTTCCCCAAGAGGGGATTAAAACTACATCTGCTGGAAATTTTTCCCTTTCTTTGCAACGCCAGAATTTATGCACTCCGACGAAAGAAACCGGGTTTTTTACCGAATCTGTGGACTACAACCAAATATTTTCGTAAAAAAACCCGGTTTCTGGGCCCCTACTTAGCTTCTTTACCACTTCCCCAAGAGGGGATTGATATCAAATCCGGTGTGCGATTCGTTTAACCTAAATGGGTAGGTTCTCCTATCCAGGGACGGTTAGCCTAACTCCTAGAAGTTAGTGATAACTGATTACACTTATGGGTGAGGCATTAAGTCAAGTCCCAGTCCGCAGGTGCAGCGGTAAAAGCATATCCCCTATTTTGTTGGGTAGCAACTAACAGGATAAAGCGGGGATAAAAGGCAGAAAGACTCTTAGCCGAATGGGGTAGCTGTCGAGCAAGAACATATGCGTAGCGAAAGCAAAAATGTGTCTGAACCACCGTTATGATAGATGGTCAAACGGCTGACTGACCAAGCCAAAAGGCAAGGATAGGGCATAAGCAATTATCGGATTGACTTATCAGCACTGCCCAAAAAACCCGGTGGATAGCATTACGCTGTTATGTTCAACCAATGTGTAATCGGAACGAAGTAAAGCATTCATAGCCC
>NZ_JAUBOZ010000213.1:0-4200 GCF_036700475.1 Microcoleus sp. T2B6
ATCCTTGCTCTTCGCTGTGCTTATCTCAACGGTCAACTTTCAATTTGATGTATTTGCCAAACTGAGATGCACCCTAAATTTTCTTGTGGAACAGGCATCTTGGCTGTTCCTAAAAGGCTAATTGAGAATGGTGCAACCTATGAGTTAAAAGTCACATTTTGCACCCTTCTCAAGAACGGGCAAGATGCCCGTTCCACCAAAGATAAATTTTCTTGTGGAACAGGCATCTTGGCTGTTCCTAAAAGGCTAATTGAGAATGGTGCAACCTATGAGTTAAAAGTCACATTTTGCACCCTTCTCAAGAACGGGCAAGATGCCCGTTCCACCAAAGATAAATTTTCTTGTGGAACAGGCATCTTGCCTGTTCCTAAAAGGCTACCATTTTCTGTCCCAAGAAAACGTAGTGAAACAATCTCAAACCCTTGATTCAACGCCCTTGAGTCCGTAAGTCCTGAATAACTAATTACGAGGAAGGAAAAATAACGCCTAGATTACCGGATTCCCATTTCGGATATTTCTGCATCACACTGCTATAAATTTCCGAGTCTGTGAACGCTGCTAACCAAGCTTGTAGTGGAGGCCAAGGCTGTTCGTTGAACCAAGCTAGATCCGTATGAGCAAATTGACGAACAAAAGGTGCGATCGCCATATCAGCCAATGCTACATTGTTACCAAACAAATATTTAGTCGCACTTAACTGTGAGTTGAGTTTTTCCAGGAATAAAGAACCTTCATACCGATGTACTTGGGCATCAACATCGGGATAACGATCCGGGTACTTATAACGGTCAAGATGATATTTAAACCTATCATCAAATAGAGCAATTAGTTCCAGCATTTCTGTAAGAGAACCTTGCTGTGGCATCAACCATTTTTCAGGATCATGTTGTCTCAATGCCCACAACATGATATCGATACTTTGATCCAGTACACGCCCATCAACATCAATCAATATTGGTACCGTACCTTTGGCAGATACTTCCAACATCTCTGGTGGTTTGTCTCGCAAAACAACTTCCCGCAACTCACACACCCGATTGCTAACCATTAAGGCCAAGCGCGCGCGCATAGCATAGGGGCAGCGGCGAAAGGAATACAAAATTGGGTATGTTGCTGACATATAATTAGTCGATCGCGCGATCGGGTTTTTCGGGTCAGAAACCCGGTTTCTTTCGATATTTCTCGTCGCCAAACAAGATTTTTCGTAGAAACCGGGTTTCTTTGAGCTTAGTCAATAATAATATTAGTCGATCGCACCATCTACTTTTTCCTTCGCATCGTAGCGCGCACCTATATGTACTTGGTTGCGACGCTTAGCAAGCTCAATCTGACGTTGACGTTCAGATAAGGCTTGTTTTTTGGTTTCAGTTTTTGAGTCATGACAATGAGGACAACTCACACCAAGTACAAATAATTCAGAAGCCTTATCTTCCTGACTAATCGGGTGACGACAACCGCGACAAAGTTCATAGTTTCCCGGCTTTAAGTCCTGACCAACAGAAACCCGCTCATCAAACACAAAACATTCACCTTCCCAACGACTTTCTGCTTCCGGCACCGTTTCCAAATATTTTAAAATTCCGCCTTCGAGATGATAGACTTCCTCAAAACCTTGAGTACGCAAAAAAGCAGTAGATTTCTCGCAGCGAATACCACCCGTGCAAAACATTGCCACCTTGGGTTTATTGCGTAAAGCTGTTTCTCGCAGCACCCATTCAGGTAACTCGGAAAAGCTTTTTGTTTTTGGATTAATAGCGCCTTCAAAAGTACCCAGAGATACCTCGAAATCGTTACGCACATCAACCACCACAACATCGGGATCGTCAAGCAGCTTATTCCACTCATCAGGCTTAACATATTTGCCAGCCATGAGGCGGGGATTAATGTCCGGTACTCCCATCGTGACTATTTCGCGCTTCAAGCGTATTTTCAGGCGGTAAAAAGGTGCTTTTTCCGAGAAAGATTCCTTATGTACCAGATCCGCAAAACGCGGGTCACTACGCAAGAATGCCAGCACTGCGTGTACGCCCTCGGACGGGCCGGCAATAGTGCCATTAATGCCTTCTTGGGCCAGCAAGATAGTGCCTTTGACGTTGTTGTTGTTGCAACAATCGAGTAGCGGTGCTTTCAGCTCAGCAAAATCAGGTAGTTCAACGAACTTATATAAAGCAGCGGTTAAGAAATAAGCCATATATCGAATGGATAAGAGTAATTAAATTTCATAATTAAATTATATGAAAATTCAGTCAAAGCGGGCGGTGGGACTCGAACCCACGAGGTTCAGCGGAAGAGGTAAGCATCACTCATGGAACCCGATACTGGCAAAGGGTTACATCCTCCGAGCTGATTTTTGTATCCCGTGTGGTCTCGAATTTGTCTCCAAAGGGCTAACGTTGTCCTGTCGCTTTTGAAATTTTACCATGAGCCATACGTCTCGTAGAGGTGCGGAATGTGAGTTAAAAGCACCACGCAAAAAGTCGAGGGCTGATTTGGCGGATATGGAAACTGTGCTGGACGTATTGGCAGAGCTAGGCGCTTAACCAAAGCCATATTTAGAGACACTCCAAATACTCTCCAAATTGTCTCCAAATTGTCTCCAAACAGCCCTCAAAAACCCTGTGTTTGTCTCCAAAAACATCCTGTGCAACCACAGAGATCCAGCCCTAGAAACGCCAAAACCCTTGATTCCTCAAGAGTTTTAAAGAGTTTTTTCGCAAGCGGACGGTGGGACTCGAACCCACGACGTTCAGCATGGGAAGCGATAGGAATGAATCGGCAAACCCTTTGTCCCGTAACGATTTCTCGCAAAATGTTTTTGCCGTCCACTGTTTTCGTAGTCAAACCGTAGTCAGTTTGGTAAAATTGGTCGATCGAGTTTGAGCAAAAATACATGACTAAAACTCCCAAATCGGGCGGGAAAGCTTCTTACGGTTCCGTGGTGGTAGCAGCTCGCGAGGGGAGACTGCGGTTACAACTGCCAAGACATTTGTACGGGGGGGAGCAAAAATACCTGTCTTTGGGGATGGCAGATACCCCTGAAAACTGGGAACTGGCAGAGGCTAAAGCACAGTTGATTGAATCTGACATCAAGTTTGAGCGCTTTGACCCCACACTCAAGAAATACAAGTCACAGACTCACCTGACTGTTATTGAGACAATCAAGCCTAAGCCGGAACTGACTCTAACTAAATTGTTTGAGAGATATTTAGAATTCAAAAAACCTGCTGTCAAGCCCACAACTTTTCACTATTTAGTAACGAGCATTCAAGCTTATATTGACCGCTGTCCCTACCAAAGTTTGTCCGAGGATGATGCTTTGCAAGTACGCGCGTGGCTGCTAGGCGACACTACTAACAGCATGACTAAGCGAGTTTTGACATACGTGAATGCAGCGGTTGAATGGGGGATTAAATTTAAAATTATTACCAGGTTGTCCGCTTCCCCTTTTAACGGGATGGCAGCCGACTTGCCAAAACACAACTGGCAAAGTGACCCTGAACCTAACGCTTTTAGTCCCGAAGAAAAGGCGCTGGTATTAGAAGCTTTCAAGAACCACAAAGGGAATTGGAACGGCAGGGGTTATGGAGGGCAGAAGCTTTGCTACTATTACCCTTTGGTGCAGTTTTGGTTCATGACTGGATGCCGTCCCTCTGAGGCTGTTGGCTTGAGGTGGCGCGATATTGCCTCCGACTTTTCTCACGTTGTGTTTAACGGCAGTGTGCAGCATCCGGGCGGGATAGAGACTAGGGTTGATGGTAGTAAAAACAACAAGCGTCGTAGGTTCCCTTGTAATCAGGAATTAAGCGAGCTTTTAAGAAGTCTTGAGCCAGAAAACTTAACGGACAAAAACAGTCTGGTTTTTCCCTCACCCAAAAAGGGCGGGGCGATTAATTACAGCAATTTCACTATCCGCACTTGGCACAAGTTGGTTGACCCAATCACTGAGAAAACTCGCGACATTGAAGGACATCGTAAAACTACTACTCCCTACTCTTGTCGGGATACTTTTATCAGCGAACAAGTTGGTAAGGGTGTACCGAGTGCAGTGGTGGCTAAGTGGTGTGATACGTCTGAGAAAGTGATTAATGCTGTGTATTTAGATGGCAAGATTTTGGAGCATTTGCGCCCGCTTTGATGCTGTTGGGATGTTGATTCTAGAGGCAATTTTTTTGTAGATTTTCTTGCGTACAAAATCAACAC
>NZ_JAUBOZ010000038.1:0-35666 GCF_036700475.1 Microcoleus sp. T2B6
ACAGGCAAGATGCCTGTTCCACAAATTCAACAGGCAAGATGCCTGTTCCACAAATTCAACAGGCAAGATGCCTGTTCCACAAATTCAACAGGCAAGATGCCTGTTCTACAAACACTCACTGGTTTCTTGTGGGGAGTAGGGGTTGGGCGTCCCGCCCGCCCATCAAAAGCTGATTAACAATCCAAGATGTGAGTTAGGCTAAGGCTGCTACGGAAACTTTACCGGCAATGCGGCCGGCGATCGCCCGCAACTCCCTAGCTGAAGCAGAACCCGGTTGTCCCACCACGATCGGCACCCCGGAATCGCCACCTTCCCGCAACGGAATTTCCAGCGGAATGCGGCCTAACAGCGGCACTCCCAACTCAGCAGCAGTCTTTTCCCCGCCACCGGAACCGAAAATATCGTATTGCTTGTCGGGCATATCCGGCGGCACAAAATAGCTCATGTTTTCCACAATTCCCAACACCGACACTCCCAACTGCTGGAACATCTTTAAGCCCTTGCGGGAGTCCAACAATGCCACAGTCTGCGGCGTCGTCACGATCACAACACCGGCCATCGGCACAGCCTGCGCCATTGTCAACTGTGCGTCTCCAGTACCCGGAGGCATATCGACAATCAAATAGTCTAAATCGCCCCAATTTACCTGATAGAGGAACTGCCGGATGATCCCGTTCAACATCGGGCCGCGCCAAATCACGGGTTGGTCTTTGTCAATTAAAAACGCCATCGACACTAATTTGACGCCGTAGTTGAAGGCGGGTTCGAGGCTTTCCCCGCTTTTCCCGTCCCTAACCATCACTTTCGCGTCCCCCAGACCCAACATTGTCGGGTCATTGGGCCCATAGATATCCGCATCCAGCAAACCCACCTTGGCGCCGGTTTGCGCCAGCGCTACTGCCACATTTACCGCCACCGTGCTTTTGCCGACTCCACCTTTACCGCTGGAAATTGCGATAATATTTTTAACGCCTTCAATGCCTTGGCGATCGACCACTCCCTTCTGCTGCGGCGTCTCGGCTGTCACCTCCACCGCCACTTTTTCGACTCCTGGCAACTGTTTGACCGCTTTTTGGCAATCTTCGACAATAAATTCTCGCAGCGGGCAAGCAGGCGTTGTCAGCACCAAGGTGAAACTGACGACACCGCCGTCAATTTTTATGTTACGAATCATGTTCAATTCCACCAAACTCTTTTGCAGTTCGGGGTCTTGCACAGGTCGCAGGATTTCTAAGACTGAACTAACATCGAGTGTATTGGGCATTGTGTTCTCCACCATAGCTCTGCAATTGGGTTTGCGAATTTTCGCTCGCAGGTTTAAGTATATTTTTATTGCTATTTTTTAATGTAACTTCATAGCGATCATTTGCAGACCTGCGGTGGCATAATTACATGACGACTGGATTTGGGACTCACGGTCAATCTCAAACTCAAATGCGCTCGGCAAGAATTTCTACGACCGAAAGCAATTTGGTCACAATCCCCGCATTGAGCCGTGGTCGCAATTCTTCAATCTAAAATCTAAAATCTTAAATCTAAAATCGGATGACAGTTTCTACAACACTTAAAACCGCCACTTCCCCGTTTTTGCCACCCGCTGACTCTAGAGCTAGAGTCAGCCAATTTATGAAAAGCCTACAAGACGAAATTTGTCAATCCCTTGAACAGCTCGATGGCCTGGGCAAATTTAAGGAGGACTCTTGGGAACGCTCCGAAGGCGGCGGCGGACGTTCTCGCGTCATGCGCGAAGGCGATGTGTTTGAACAAGGGGGAGTCAATTTTTCCCAAGTGTGGGGCGAAAGTTTGCCGGCTTTGATTCTGGCAAAGCACCCAGAAGCTGCCGGTCACGATTTCTATGCAACGGGTACTTCGATGGTGCTGCACCCCCGCAATCCCTATTTGCCTACGGTTCACCTAAATTACCGCTATTTTGAGGCTGGGCCGATTTGGTGGTTTGGTGGCGGTGTGGATTTGACTCCTTATTACCCGTTGGCTGAGGATGCAGCTCATTTTCACAAAACTCTGAAAGCAGCTTGCGATCGCCACCATCCCGGATATTATCCGACCTTTAAACTTTGGTGCGACGAATATTTCTACCTTCCCCACCGCCAAGAAACCCGCGGCGTGGGCGGCCTGTTTTTTGACTACCAAAGCGCTCAAGGCGCGCTTTACCGCGACCATCATGTCAAAGGCAAGGCCGCTGAGTGCAGCAACAACATCGGCGTGCCGGAACCTAGGAGTTGGGAGTCGCTGTTCGCCTTTGTACAGGACTGCGGCCGGGCATTTTTGCCAGCTTACACCCCAATTGTTGAAAAGCACCGATCGAAAGAATACGGCGAGCGCGAGCGTAATTTCCAACTTTACCGCCGCGGCCGTTACGTTGAATTTAACTTGGTGTACGATCGAGGCACGACCTTTGGCTTGCAAACCAACGGACGCACCGAATCGATTCTCATGTCCCTGCCGCCTTTGGTACGCTGGGAATACTGCTATGAGCCAGAACCCAACTCTCCCGAAGCCGAACTCTACTCCAAGTTCTTAAAACCGCAAGATTGGGCGAATTGGATGCCTCAGCAGTCACCGACCTGAGTTAAACTACTGGGACAGTAACCACCGCGATAGATAATAAATTTGAGGGAAGGGTCAGTGATTCATATTGATCAAAAAACCCACACGCTTCAAGACGGTACAACAGTTATCGTCTTAGCACCGACAGGACGGTTGGACATCACTACAGCTTGGCAATTCCGCCTCAAGTTGCAAGAGTGTATTTCCAAACTCAGCCGCCATGTCGTAGTGAATCTTGGTCAGGTTAACTTTATCGATAGTTCTGGCCTGACCTCACTTGTAGCAGGTATGCGGGATGCGGATAAAGTTAAGGGAAGTTTCCGCATTTGCAATGTTCATCCAGAAGCCAAACTGGTGTTTGAAGTCACCATGATGGATTCTGTGTTTGAAATCTTTGAAACGGAAGAAGAAGCTCTAGAGGGGGTGCCGCGCGCAAGTTGAGCGCTCCTGCTGGCATCGGTTGCAGTGTCGCGGGTAATTTAAGCTTGAGACTCAGAAGCGCGCAGAAACCCAGCAGAAGAAGAGGAAGCAGGTAAATTTTTGCCGGCTTCCTTCTGCCTTCTTACTTTCTGGAAAGGTTGAGAGGTTCACCAAAACACTAAAGTAGAAGAATAGGTCAAGGTAAAGTCTTGCCTTCTATCCTAGATAGCTAAATTTTTCTTCCTTGTTTCTTGTTGCTTCTTGCTTCAAACCAATATCTCAGGAGCAAAATCCTGACGCTTGACAAATCTAAAAGGGCCCATTAAAGCTCCCCAGATAGCCTTGCCTGTCGTGGGGCTTATTCCTTTGTCGTAACTGAGAAATTCCTCGCCTGTGGCTTCAAATCCCAAGTCTACTTGGTAATTTTGCCCCCCGTAGGCAAAGCCGCAGCGAGTGCCCTCCGGCAAAGATGCCCGAAATCGATAGCTGTTTGAGGCTAAATTTTGCACCGCAACCGACAGGGTGCAGCCGGGAAGGAGTTGGATTTGCTCCTTCGTTAGCTTTCTAAGCAAGTCGGGGTTGCAACCGGCTCCTTTGACGGCTTCAATGTCGTTGAACATATAATACTGAGCTTCGATAAGTCCTGGCGCTATCTGTGAGTGCCTCAGTTGCACGATGCGGGGGCGGTATGGCTTGTCTAATTCCAGAATGTTGGCTTGTTCTGCAAACAGGGCAATGCTGGGTTCGGAAAATAAAGGAACGGGTAGTGGTCTTTGCCACATACGAAGGTGGACGTACCACGTCGGCTCTGCTAGCGCTTGTTCCCGGTTGTCAAATTCGCCCGCCATGTACTGGGCTAAAGCTATCAATTCAGGAGAAATTGTCATGTTTGTTGGATTATTCACGATCCTGGGTTGACAAAAAAAACTTATTGTGATATGCAAGACCATATCTAGGCTGGGCAAGTCAGAAGATTAGATTCATGAGCGATCCCAGCTAAGCTATGATTGTAAAGATACTGGGGTTTTTCCCTCCTATTGCGACATATTAATGGTTGCTGCCGATCGCGCGTAAAATATTTTTGATAAAATTTTGTCTCGCAATCCGGCGGCAACGCTTAAAAAACTGGCAATTTTTGTCAGCCCGATCGCAGAATTGACTCCCCCGACTTTACTCACGCCGCGCTGGCACGCCCGCTACGGCAAAATTATTTATCTATAAGACTCAGGTGAACAATAACCGTACTGTTTCAGATACTAAGCGAAGTTTCTATACGATTCACACTCGACCGATCAACTCAATTTACCGTCGAGTGGTGGAAGAGTTGATGGTAGAAATGCACTTGCTTTCGGCGAATGCCGATTTTCAATACGACCCGATTTATGCTTTGGGTGTAGTGACAGCTTTCGATCGATTCATGCTTGGGTACGCCCCAGAAGCAGACAGAGTTTCGATTTTTAACGCTTTGTGCAAGTCCCTAGAAGACGATCCAGAGCGCTACAAGCAAGACGCTCAGCGATTGGAAAGCTTGGCGGATAGACTTTCCGGGCAAGAGTTGCTCTCGTGGATCGATCGCTCGACTAGCTTTGAAGATACAGCGGATTTGCAAGCGTCTTTAGGGGCGATCGCCAGCAACCCTCAATTTAAGTACAGCCGCTTGTTCGCGATCGGTTTGTTCTCGCTATTAGAAAAAGCTGACCCTAACTTGGTAAAAGACCAAGAAACCCGAAACGACGCGATCGCCAAAGTCAGTGCGGCCTTGCACCTGCCAGAAGACAAAGTTAGCAAAGATTTAGATTTGTACCGCAGCAATTTGGAAAAAATGGCCCAAGCGCGAATAGTGCTTCAAGATGTCATCCAAGCGGAACGGAAAAAACGCGAAAAGCGAGAAACAAAAGTTACCGCTGGCCCTTCGGCTGAGTCTTCTGACAGCAGCAATTAATCGTTTGAAGGAAGAAGGAAGTTCGGCAACGGATTCTCTAACGGATGTAACGGATGTAATGGATGTCAGGAACAAGGAAGTTCGGCAACGGATTCTCTAACGGATGTAACGGATGTCAGGAACAAGGAAGAAGAAGGAGTTTTTAATTTTAGAAAAACAATTAAAATATAAGATATTTTAATTGTTTTTCTTGAATTCTGGCTCCGGGCTTGTGCCTTCAGATGTTCGTTACTCAGAAACTAAAAATCCCGCTTTATGAATTGAGCGGGATCGACTTAACTAAAATAGAGCTGTTGGGGTGGTACTAAGGCTGCGGCTCAAAATTAGTGGCGTTAGCTTGCAGCCAAGTGCTTAGCTGTGAAAGAACTTCGTTTCCCGAAGACTTGCCCAAAGCTGTGGGGTTTGGGGTGTCGGGCCTGTCCAAGTTGCGGGCGATCGCTGCGTTGACTTCTTTGGAAATCAAATCGTGAAGTTGCTCTTTAGCCCTAGCCCTTTGAAAGTGAGCTCCCTCTTCCGTCGTAGCGTACAGAGGTGGCAGCCTATTTAAAGCATAAGCTGCAATATCTCCCACATCGAGACTAAGGTCGCTCGTCGCCTCAATTTCCGCTACCCTAGCGATCGCATCGCTGAGTACCAACTCTTCCATCACGTTGATAAACTGTTTGCGTGGCAGAACCACAACTTCGCCAGTCAACAAAGAGCCCATCAGACGATCGAGAGCCATGTACTCTTCGATCGACAATTCCGAAGCCGTATTGCAGATCCGTCCCACCTCAGCTTCCATAGACGGCGTTAAATAGCCATCCTGCAAAGCCTGTTCAACAATTTTTTCAATACTCATATATGCGTCCCCGCTCAACGGCATCATCAATAAAGTTTTGTGAAGACGCGATTGTTAGCGTCTTGAGATTCAAGTTTTGAGAGTTGAGTTGAGAAATTTTATATAAATCCTAACTCAATACTGATAACCCATCACAGTTATCTGCACACCCCAGCCACAAACTTACCCCATAATTGACTGCTTTATCCGTCAAAACCTGTAAAAACTCCTACTCAACTCCCTGAAGCCGCCAAGGTACAGGATCGACCGACTGCCCATGCACGTAAAGTCCCCAGTGCAGGTGAGGGCCTGTCGAAGCCCCCGTTGACCCCAGAGTACCAATTACTTGGCCGGCTTTCACGAAATCGCCTTCCTTGACATCAATCCGGCTGAGGTGCATCAAAATACTCGCTAGCCCTTGACCGTGGTCGATACCAACGACGTTCCCGTGGATTTTGAACCCTTGGGATTCGCGTCCCACTAGAGATACCCGACCTGCTGCTGGTGCGACTACAGGAGAACCGTAAGCACCCGCGTAATCAACGCCGCGGTGGTAGTAGTCTGGAGCAAATACCCCATTATAGTATCGCCGAACTCCGTAAATAGTGGTAATTTCGCCGGAGTTGGGGCGCAACAATTTGCCGTCCCAAAATTTTTCGGGTGTCACGAGTGCTTTAAATGCGTCTACGCGATCGAATTCAGCATCTGTACCTTCGCTGTCTTTCCCAGGCGGTAGCCAGATGGATTGGGTGGGAAAATTGCGATCGCGCACTTGGACGCTCAACTTCTGCACTTGTCCGTCACCTGCGACTTGAAGAAGGCGGGCACCGGGTTTCTCTAGCGGCGTCGTCGGTAGCAGGGCCCGAAAGCGACCGTTGCCGATGGGAAACGCGGGGTAGTTTTTTTGTTGTAGAGAAACTGTTGGAGTTTCCCCGCCGTTACCGTCAACCTGAATCATTACTGACAGCGTATCTCCCAGTTGGGGATTTGTCGGCGTCACAACTACCTGCAAAGCTTGCACCGGCAGGGCAAAACTTAGAATACCAGCAACAATTCCCCCGATCGAACTAGCGGTTAGCTTGTTTGCTTTCAACTGCCCCCACCGCAAAATCCGACCCGTAACTATTTCCGCACTTAGCCCGCCGTTGCCTCGACTCACAGTCATTCTCATCACTAGGTGTCCTTAACCTTTGTCTCGCTGATATATTTTTAATATCTAGACTAACTATACCAATCCGCAATGATTCGAGAGAAACAGCCGTAGGTAAAAAGCTTGGTAACAGATTGGGAGATGAGAGACTAAAGTGAACAAACCTGACGGTCTACTGAGTACAGTTAGACCGCAGGCTTCTTTTTCCTTTTTTTTCTCATGCTTTTTATAGTGAGGTAGTTCCACCCCCACTTGCTAATATATTATCAGAGTATTTCCCGATCATCTTGGGGTATAAAAGAATAATTGTCGCTTTGGGTACCTACACCCAACGAGCCTTTCATCACGCGGGCGTAATTCCCAACGGGGTACGGGGCGCAGCGCTCAGATTAATCCCCTCTAAATATACGCCCGGGACTTCCCGGCTGGTAGTTAAATAAATACTTAAGAACACTCAAAAATTGGGCGAGACGATCGTACTTTCGCACAAATCCCGTTGCCTTCCTCAATTCCAAGATTTACCATACTTCGGACAGTTTCATTGCCCACGCATAGGTAGCTAGAAACCCGGTTTCTACGAGTTTTGCGACGAGTCACGATAAATCTAAGAAGAAACCGGGTTTCTGAGGTCTGCGTGCGTCCGCCCCCGCTGGCGTTTTTATGTCGTAGCATCAAACCCTTGATTTTCACTTTTGGCTGATAGTGTGCTTCGTAAGCGTTGCTTGCAGCTATTGGATCACCCTGAAACCCTTATTTTCAGGTGCTCAAAAAATGTCCGAAGTGTTGCTGCTGTTAAATCAATTCTTTCTTGACCGTTTACTTTCCTAGAACATTCCTAAAACTCCCTAGTTATTGTAGCCTATTTTTGAGAAAGTAGTATGAATTTCCAATTTTTAAACCTCCACTCTCAAATGAATGGTATGAGATAAAAATTGAGAATGGCTATAATCTATCACCTAGAATTATAGGGATTCAAAGGCAGCGGTGAAACCATCTAAGGTCAAGCATTCTTCCATAAATTCCTCTACATCGTTGACATTCTCAAGCTGATATTCCATGATGCGTTGACCGTCGCCTTTCATCTTTTTGGAAGAGCAAGGCGTCGCCGGATATTTGGCAGCAATGGCTTTGAAAGCTTTGGAATGGAGATCCCAGCTTGCAGCCGAACATTTTATGATTAAAAGCCACATGATTAAATTCCTCCTTGGGTTTGGTTTAGTAATAGTCTGACACGAGTAAAACTTAGATCGATAGTGCCGAAAAATCAAGGGATTCTGTGGTTTGGAAAAAAGCTAAAAGCCGAGCCACTATGTGAGCAACACCACCCTTAACATTAGACTCCACATTCAAAGGCATCACCGGATCGTGGAGTGATAAGCGTAACAGAAACCAGCCGGATTCGCTAGCGGAGGTGCAGGAAATTCGCAGACCTTCGTAGTTATTGGGAACTATTTTCCAGTCTGCTTGCGTTGAGACAAATTGTTGCAGTTGCTCAATAACGCGCTCGCCGTGAGCCTTGAAATCATCTACACCAAGTTTAATCCGAAACTCTGCACTTTCTTCTGGCTCTTTTAAATTGGCAATTAAATCTGGCAAAGATTGGTTGGCTAGCTTTGACTTAGCCAATTCAATCAATAATTTGCTGACCAAATAAGCGCCATCATCCAAAAAGTAATTTTCTTTCAAAGCTCCATGTCCAGAGGTTTCAATCGCCAGCCATGATTCCTGGCCGGCTTCATTGAGGCGAATCGACTCGTCAATCACATTTTTGTAGCCGCGTTTAAAGCGGTGGTGAATCCCTTTTAGCTCCTGTTCGATGAATTGTGTCAAGCCATCGGAGGTGATAGAATCGGTGACAATGGTAGAGCCTGGGTGTTCTTTTAATATAATGGCAGAAATCAAGGCAATTAAGCGATTGCGATTGAGTTCCTTGCCAACTTGATCGACTGCCGCACTGCGATCGACATCGGTATCAAAAATAATCCCAAAATCCGCTTGATTTTCAATTACCGCTTGACAAATCGACTGCATTGCCTGTTTATCTTCGGGATTTGGCACATGATTCGGGAAAGTACCATCGGGTTCTAAAAACTGACTGCCGGTGGTGTCTGCACCTAAAGGTTTTAAGACTTTATCAACATAAAAACCGCCAGCACCATTGCCCGCATCCACAACAATTTTTAATTCTGTTAATGGTTGCTCAAAGTTATCTGGATGATTGACTGCTTCCCGGATATTTTTGACCAATTGATTAGCATAAACTGAGATGAAATCATGCTTTGTAATGTTACCGGGCGATGCGGCTGGCTGGAAGTTATTGCTTTGGGCTAGTGCTAAGATATCTGTAATATCCTGTTTTTGTAAGCCACCTTTGGCGGTGAAAAACTTTAAGCCGTTTCGATTAAAGGGCAAATGGCTAGCAGTGAGCATAATCGCGCCGTCGCAATCAAAACCAGGGGTAATGGTACTCATAAACATGGCGGGGGTTGAGGCCATTTCAAAGTCGTACACGGTTGCACCAACTGAGGCGATTCCCTCCATGACTGCTTGCATTAAGGTTGGCCCTGATAGGCGACTGTCACGCCCGATCGCGAGCGTTAATTCTGCCGCAGGTTTATTGACTTTTTGCACCAGCCAACTGACAAAGGATTTACCTAAGATTGTGGCAATTTCGGGGGTGAGGTTGACTTTTTCATTGGGAACGCCTTCGAGGGCGATACCGCGAATGTCTGAGCCATTTTGAAGTTTTGTCCAGTTGAAGATTTGCATAATAATTGATGGTAAGTAAAAAGATCGGAGTCGGCGGTTGAAACCGATCATACAAACTTTCCTCTGCGGCCCGTTCGACTGAGCGCTAGCCGAACGGCTTTCGCGGACTAATAAATAAACAGGGGAGAATTTTGGGATTTGGTATTATTAGTCATCAGAAATATGGGTTTGAAACCCCGTCCTAAAAGGACGGCTTTACATTGAGTTAAAACATACAGCGGGGTGGAGGGGTATGGTTGCCCCAAGGCGTGAGGTATGGTTGCCTCAATCTCCTTTCGGAGTAAAGTTAGCTTCGCCAATGTTTTAAGAGCTTGTTAGGCTAGCAGCACTGTCTCAGTGACCTTAAGACTGTTTAACCGCTAGCGACAGAGCAAGGGACTAGCTACGCATCCCAGGGTGTCGTGACTCAAAAAACGTAGTCAATTAAGACTGAAGCTGGTCAGAACGGCTTGTTAGATTTCTCCTTCAAGCCTCATGCCTTTAGGCTGAGGTTCCTGACTAGGGTGACAGAGTTTTTCAATTCAATCAGCTAATCGGCATTTAAGTTGTATTTAAAGAAACAATCCCAGTCTTGTGGGTGGGATTTGAACAACGCCCAAAATATCCAATTGAAATGTTGAACCGCTTACTGGGAATTTTTGCCCCATCACCGCTAAGCTTAAGCTCTAATTCCTTAGTCGCGTTCAACGCTGTAAATTGCCTGCAAGCGGAACTCACCATGAGCCGGAACTTCCACAATATCTGTAGCTGCATTGGTCGTTTCTACGCAGAGTAAACGCTGATAATCTGCATCATCAAGGTCGGCCATATTTGCAGAAATTGTTACCCAGGGATTCCACACTACGACGGATTTACTACCCGATGATTTAATGCGAATCCGACGATTGAGGGCGCTATCGTCAATGACTAATTCGTTGGTGACATCGAGATAAATGCGATCGACTTCACCTGTTACTACCACTGCACCGACTTGAGTTTTTTCGACACCACCATCCGCTTTATCAAGATACTGGCTATTTTCTAAGCCTAAAACCTGCACGCGGTTGATATCGCCGACTTGGAAATAAGTATGGAAAGCTTGGGTGAGGGGAAATGCTTTGTCGCCTAGATTGCGGGTGATTAATTCTACAGTGAGGCTGGTGCCGATCGTAATCTCGATCGCCAGTTCAAAGGCTTGGGGCCAAATTGCTCTAGTTTCATCGGTATCCTTGAGCCCTAGAGTGACTTTGGTTGCGCCGTCTGGGGTTGTGGCGGTTCCTAGCACATTCCAGAGGCGATTCCGCACAAACCCATGACTCGGACGCCCCAAGGCTTCGGGATCTGGGCCAAACCAGGGCCAACAGATGGGTATACCGCCTTTGATGGCTTTCCCTTCGGCGTAGTAGGCTTTTTCGCTGACGAACATCAAGTCTGTGGCTTCGGTGGCTGGTTGAAAGGAGAGCACTTGACCGGAATACACAGAAATTAAGGCTTTGGCTTGACCGTTGTCGATGTGAATCATCGGGAAACCACCGTTTCCGGTGGCGAAGGTGAGGTTCCCGGCAATGCCGTAGTCTGTGTTTAATTGGTCAATACTCATGCTTTTGACTTGGTGAATTGCTTTACAATTATCCGATATTATGGTTGCTAAATTGGTTAGATTGTTGGGTTGGAGGGGGAAAGGTGCGATCGACACAACGATGCTCTCAGAGAAACGGATGGGGAGTGCCAACACCTCGCGAGGGGATGTGCGATCGAACCCACCGACACACCTTGCTGAGTTCCCTGTAAGCAAGCTAATGCAGCAGTTCATCAAAAGACGGCGCAGCCGCAAAACTCCGCATCTCTTCGAGGGTGATTTCAGGCGACAATTGCCAGAAATACGCCAAAAACAGGGCAAAGAGCACTATCCGACTCACTGCATCCGCTAGCGTTCGCATCGAATCACGTCACGGCGATGGGAACGTGCCTTGTACTTGAGGCGATCGCAGAATCAAAAAAGCCTTTATTGAGCGACTGGTTTACAGAAACACTAAAAAAGTTATTCCTAGTGGATTTGTGTAAAACCGACGATCGCAAATCTGCTTAATTACCAAGCGCGAGCGTATTGAACTGGAGCAGGCACGGATTGACGTAGTTGCTTCGCAGCCCGCATCGGCCAATAAGGATCGCGCAGCATTTCTCTGGCAAGTAATACCATATCTGCTTGACCTGTACGGATGATGTGGTCAGCCTGGGCGGGTGCAGTAATCATACCAACGGCTCCGGTGGCGATGTTCGCTGAGCGTCGAATGCGATCGGCAAAAATAGTTTGATAACCTGCACCCGTGGGAATCTTTTCACCCGGTACAATTGCGCCTGATGAACAATCGATTAAATCAACACCCAGTGACTTTAATTTATCGCTGAGTGCAATACTTTGTTCAATGTCCCAACCATTTGGAACCCAATCGGTTGCAGAGATGCGAACCCAAAGCGGTGTTCGATCGGGCAAAACATTTCGCACCGCTTCTACGACTTCACATAAAAACCGGATGCGATGCTCAAAACTGCCACCATAGTCATCTGTGCGTTGATTGCTCAAGGGAGACAGAAATTCATGCAGTAGGTAGCCGTGAGCGGCATGAATCTCGATTACGTCAAATCCGGCTGCGAGAGCGCGTTGGGCTGCGTTGACAAAGAGTGTCGTCTGCTTCTGAATGTCTTCGATACTCAGAGCGATCGGGGCGGGGCTATCGGGTTCAAATGGAATGGCGCTAGGGGCGATCGAAGTCCATCCTCCAAGAGATTCTCCAAGCACATTTCCGCCCTCCCACGGAGTTGCGGTACTGGCTTTTCGACCTGCATGAGCAAGTTGAATCCCCGCAACCGCACCGTTGCGGTGAATTAACTCGACGATTCGCGCCAGCATTTCAATGTGAGCATCTTGCCAGATTCCCAAATCTTGCGGCGTAATTCGTCCTTCAGGCTCGACTGCCGCTGCTTCAGTCATCACCAGCCCTGCCCCTCCTACGGCTCGACTGACGAGATGAACCAGATGCCAATCATTCGCGAACCCATCAACACTGGAATATTGACACATGGGAGAAACTGCAATGCGATTTCGGAAGGTAACACCACGTTGATCCAATGGCTCAAATAAATGCGACATGGTTGTAAACCGCTGAGTTATATAGCAATCCTAAATGATTCGTGTAATTCTTGTAGGGGCAAAACCCACGCCCGGTTGCCCCGCCTTGACTGGGGTAGGCACGGGGAGTAGGGGTAGCACTACCCCTACATATTTTTACAAATGATTCAGGATTGCTATATAAATGCACAGATGTCAAGCACAGACTTTCTTGACGCTGGGAAGTTGAGTGACCTCATTCCACCAAGTCCGCAGCTTTGAAGTTTGCGCGATCGTTGCTTCGTACTCTGGGGTCTCGGATAGGTAGGTGAAGACTGGAATTAGGTAGAAATCGGCAATGCTCAGTTCGTCACCGAGCAAATACGGGTGTCCTACAGTTAGGGACTCGATCGCCTCTAGTGCAGTCTTTACAGGTGCAACGGCAGCTTTGTCCAACCTACATCCCGAATGGACTTGTCATTTTGAGGTATCAAGAGCAACGACAAACTTACTTGTCTAAAACCTAAATCTTTATTGTTAGCAAAACCGGGGATTACTAGAAAAAAACACAAAAGTGCCTGAGTAATTATCCAGCATATTGGGTAAATCCGCAAGCAGGGCTTGAACAAATAAAAACTATTTTAACTAATCCTTTTTACCGATCGCATATCTGTGAACCTACACCATGATAAAACCGCTCAATACAAAAAAGTAATCAACACCGCTCCACCCTGCCTGAAATAAATTAAAAAAAGTAACTTGATTTTATCTCTCGGCGCTCATCTCGTTGAGGTGAAACATTACCACTAATACAGTCGCAATCCCTCGATAAACTTGCAAGAGGTTAAGCTTTTTGTGAGGAGTTGAACTCTGTGCCATGAGAAAATACCTGGGTCAAGGGTGGTCGTTGTCCTTGCTCCCCAACTACAGTCAACCCACTAAACATAGTCAACACATTAGACACTATAATATAACTTTATACTTTTTTCATAAACTTGTGCAAGAAGACTTCCGACTGATCGTTGACTTAGTTCTAGTTCTCGCTGCTGCCGCAGCAGGAGGACTCTTTGCATCGCTCTTGCGACAGCCGGTAATTCTCGGCTACCTCCTGGGAGGGATCGTAGTTGGGCCGGCCGGTTTGGGGCTGATTAAAGAATTAATTCAGGTAGACACCCTGGCTGAATTCGGGGTTGCCTTTCTGTTATTTGCCTTGGGAGTGGAATTTTCTTTCGCCGAACTCCAGAAAGTAAAAGCCATTAGTTTGGGCGGGGGGGGCTTGCAAATTGTGCTGACGATCGCCATTACTACTGCAATTTCCTTGGCTGTAGGCTGGGTAGAATCGCCTGCTCAAGGCGTGTTTTTAGGATCGATTCTGTCGCTTTCCTCGACTGCAGTCGTCCTGAAATGCTTGATGGAACGCAATGAATCCGGTACTTCCCACGGTCAAGTCATGCTGGGAATATTAGTAGTTCAAGATTTGGCTTTGGGGCTAATGCTAGCAGTTTTGCCGGCACTCAATCAGCCAGTAGAAGAGATCGGCATGACGGTAGCGTGGGCCCTGCTGCGGATCGGGTTATTTGCTGTCGGTGCTGTAGTCGCCGGCATTTGGATGGTACCGCAATTGCTGCGATACCTCGCGCAAACAGAAAGCCGGGAACTGTTTTTGCTGGGAGTTGTGGTTTTGGCTTTAGGGATTGCGCTACTGACAGAATATTTGGGTTTTTCGATCGAGATGGGCGCATTTGTAGCGGGTTTAATGATTTCGGAGGTGGAATATGCCGACCAAACTCTAACTTATGTCGAGCCTTTGCGAGATATTTTTGCATCCTTATTTTTTGTCACCATCGGAATGTTAATCGACCCGATGTTTCTGTGGAACCATCTAGAAGTAATTCTGGGACTGGTATTTATAGTATTTGTCGGCAAATTCTTGATTATAACGCCGATCGTCCGACTATTTGGCTATCCGCTAAAAACAGCATTAATCGCAGGTTTGGGCTTAGCTCAAATAGGAGAATTCTCCTTTGTACTCGCTAGTGCCGGCCAAGCTATGGGGCTGGTTTCGCGCAACGTTTACCTGTTAATTTTAGGCACGACAGCAGTCACCCTCGTGCTGACTCCGTTTGTGTTGAGAAGCGTGCCACAGTTATTGAAATGGGCGGAAAATTTCGGGCCTTTGCAGCGCTATTTTGACGAAACATCTCAACCTGTGGCAATAGCTGAAACTTTGCCGGAACAAAATTATGTTGTGGTTTGCGGCTACGGGCGAGTCGGCCGAATTTTAGTCAAAATGCTGCAAAGCCGCAACTGTTCAGTTGTGGTGATCGACGAGTCAGAAAGTAGTATTCAAGACTGCAGAGTGCAAGGAATTCCTTACATTTACGGGAATGCTGCCAGCTTGCACGTATTGGAAGCCGCGCGGGTGGAACGGGCAAAAGCAATGGCGATCGCCCTTCCCGATCCTATGAGCACTCGCTTGTGTCTGAAGCGGGCTTTAGAATTAGTCCCGGATTTGGATATTGTGGTGCAGGCCAACCAAGATAAAGACATCGAACTACTTTACCAACTGGGGGCCTGGGAAGTTGTGCAGCCGGAGTTTGAGGCCAGTTTAGAACTGTCTTCCCACTTGCTGGCTGGCATGGGGCTCTCCGCAATGGCGATCGCGCGGGATGTGCAGCAAATTCGCAGCAGCCGCTATCTGGAATTGCGGCCACCGCGCGAACCTTTGGCTGTTTCGCGGGATTTGAAAGTGGCGGTTCGAGATATGAACAGCGAGTGGTACAGCTTGCCGTCAGGTTCTCCCATCGCCAGCATGACTCTGGAAGAAACTAACTTGCGGCAGTTGACAGGGGTCAGCGTAATGGCGATCGTCCGCGAAGATGGCGAGGAAATTGATTATCCTAACGGGAAGACAGCTTTGCAGTCGGGCGATCGACTTTTTGTAGTCGGAGAACCGGAAGAACTCATCAGTTTTGAGTTGCTGGCGAAAGGGGAAGTTGCAGTGCCGCAAGGCGACAGTTCTTGCCAGTGGCTGAGGCTACCAGCAAAGAGCCCTTGGGCGGGCAAAAAACTGTCAGAGGTAGATTTGCTGACCCAGTACGGGGTGCAGGTGCGGGCGATCCGCCGGGAAGGGAAATTTACTCGCTGGCCCGACGGAACTACGAATTTGCAAGAAGGCGATCGTTTGCTGCTGTGCGGCGGCTTCTACGAGCTCGGCTTGATGCAGCGGACGGCCTCACCGCCTGTGCCGCAACCTGCTTTAAAGCTGCCTTTTGTAACAGCCCAAGTCAGCGAAAAGCTGTTTAGCGATTAGGGAAGTTCGGCAACGGATTCTGTAACGGATGTAACGGATGTAACGGATGTAACGGAGGTCAGGAAGACCGAAGTTGGAAGAGGTTCGAGGGAAGAGGGAAGATTTTTCCACTCTCCCCCTCTTCCACTCTCCCCCTCTCCCACTCTCCCCCTCTCCCACTCTCCCCCTCTCCCACTCTCCCCCTCTTCCACTCTCCCCCTCTCCCACTCTCCCCCTCTCCACTCTCCCCCTCTCCCACTCTCCCACTCTCCCCCTCTCCTTAGCCGTTGGGTTTGAGATAAGCAATTGCTGGCCGCGAGATCAGAATTTGTGTTTCTGAGGGATCGAGGACGCAAATGCAGCTATTATCCTGCCAAAAAATTCTGCCCGCTACTAAGTCGCCGGTCAGGAGTTTGATCTCCACCTGTTTTTTGTCTTTGATGTAGCTTTGTATTAAGCGAACGCTGGGCAATCCGGTTTCAAATTCAGACATAGTTCAGAAAAATATAGTCAAATATTACCTTAAACCATATTCTTGTGTTTATAGCGTTTAACCCATACTGCCGCAACTACAAGCGCGTCTACCCGATGAGGGAGAAACCCCCTTGCCGGCTAGTTTTAGACCGATATTCATTGAGCCATTAACATCAGCATTAATTATACCAATTCTCCAAACTCTTGCAACAATTATGAGTTTTTGGTTTGTTTACGCTCACGCTTCAGGTAAGGTGCGTCGCTTGGAGATTGTCGCTCTTTTTTAGGATTGGCAGGTGGCGACGCACCCTACAGCTACTGTTGCATGAGTTTTGAGAATTAGTATTAGATATCGATGGGGAGTTATAAATATTATATTTGTTTATATTTCACTAGAAAGGACTATAAATTGCATAAAGTTTTATAATACTGGGAAATGGGTAATTTTGTCAGCAAATTATCTAATCAGTTTTAACCAAAAGAGGTTTGTTTTTATGCCGATCGAGTTTGCGAAGTATCACGGACTGGGAAATGATTTTATTCTGATTGACAACCGCCACTCGTCAGAACCCGCGATCACGCCAGAACAAGCTGTGGATTTGTGCGATCGACATTTCGGGATTGGCGCAGACGGTGTGATATTTGCTCTTCCGGGTCAAAACGATACTGACTATACGATGCGGATTTTTAACTCCGACGGTTCGGAACCGGAAATGTGCGGCAACGGGATTCGCTGTTTGGCTAAGTTTATCGCGGATTTGGACGGGTCAGAGGCCAAAACTCAGTACCGCATCCACACTCTGGCTGGTGTGATTAGCCCGGAATTGCGATCGGACGGTCAGGTTAAGGTGGATATGGGGGTTCCCAGGCTGCTGGCTGCGGAAATTCCGACAAGTTTGGCTGCATCGGATGCCAAAGTTATAGATGTGCCGATCGAAGTTGCTGATAAATCTTGGTCTGTTACCTGTGTCAGCATGGGTAATCCTCACTGCATTACTTTTGTAGAGGATGTTGCGGCGATTGCTTTAGAAACTGTCGGGCCTCAATTCGAGCACAACAAAGCCTTCCCGCAGCGTACCAATACGGAATTTATTCAAGTGGTACGTTCAGACTACGTAAAAATGCGGGTGTGGGAAAGAGGCGCGGGTGTTACTCTAGCTTGTGGGACTGGTGCTTGTGCTGCTGTGGTAGCTGGGGTGTTGGTAGGGAAGTGCGATCGGGCAACTGCGGTTGAACTCCCCGGCGGCGTTTTGGAAATCGAATGGGCAGAAGTTTCTGGGCGAATTTACATGACCGGGCCGGCACAGCGAGTATTTACTGGTTGTATTAGTCATTAGTCATTAGTCATTAGTCATTAGTTATTAGTCATCAGTCATTAGTCAGAAGGAATTTTTTGTTTAATTAACAACCAATAAAAATTATTGAATTCAAAATTTTTATTGCATTCTGACCAATGCCTTCCGCCTTCACAAATCATATCATGTCCGGTTGAGCGACCGCGATTTTTGTAGGGGCCCGTGAGCCAACAATACCTGCCAATAATTGACAATCTCAAAAACCCGCCCCGACGGGGATATTATGGTTAATTGATCGGACATGATATTATTGGCTGCGGACTGAAGACTGAAGACTAATAACTCAGCCTGAAATCTAAAATCTAAAATCTAAAATCTAAAATCTAAAATTAAGTAGGTGGGCTGGCATGGCTGGAGGTATTTATCTGATTCAGGACGACGACAGGCTGGTAGAAATGATGGAACAGCCCTACGACTCGGAAGACCAGTTACAAGAGTTGCTAGTAACTTATCCTAATTTGATCGCGGGAGACCAAATCGATCGGGCGACGGCGCGGAGGTGGCTGTTAATTTCGCGGGAAGCTGCACCCAGCGATGAGGAAACAGCGGTGCAGTGGTCGCTGGATCATTTGTTTCTCGACCAAAATGCAGTTCCTACTTTGGTGGATGTCAGGCGAACTCCTAATGCCGAACTGCGGCAAAAAGTTTTGGGCCAGTCGATCGACTATGCTGCTAATGCGTTGGTTTACTGGCCCGTCGATTCAATTATTGCTTTGTTTGAAGCTAATTGTCGCGATCGGGGTCGCGATCCTGAACAGATTTTTGAAGAGTTTCTCGGTACAGATGCTAATGAAGAGAGATTTTGGCAGAAGGTTAAAACTAATTTGCAAGCCGGTAAAGTTCGCTTAGTGTTTGTAGCTGACGAAATTTCCGCTGAAATGCGCCGAGTTGTGGAATTTCTCAACGAACAAATGGACCCGGTTGAAGTTGTGGCCCTGGAAATTAAACAATATGTAAGTCAAGACGGTTTGAAAACGCTGGTTCCCAGAGTGATCGGTCAGACAGCCGAAGCACAGCAGAAAAAATCTAGCGCAACACGCGAAAGAAGGCGCTGGGATGAATCTTCATTTTTTGCGGAAATCAAAGCTAGACGGGGCGCGGACGAGGCGCAAATGGCAAAAGCAATTTACCTTTGGGCGAAAAGTCAAGAACCCGAAGTTCAAATCCACTGGGGCACGGGGGATGCCTACGGCGGTTTCGCCGCTCAATTGCCTCAAAAGGGAAGAAAACCCTATCAGTTATTCACTGTAGATATTGCTGGCAGAATGGAGATTTCTGCTAACAATTACGGTTCCCAGCCGCCGTTTAATGCGGAACAAAATTGGCTGGAATTGAGAAGTAAGCTGAGTTCGATCGGTCTGTCGTTACCTATAGAACCGGGCGAGAGAAGGTCGCCGAGTCTGGCTTTATTTACTTTGCAAGATGAATCTGCACTGAAGCAAGTTATGGAAACTTTTGATTGGGTGATTGAGCAAATTCAAACGTTATAGTTACACTCAGAGATGATAGAAACGGAGGACACGGCAGTGCCGTTTCCCTACCCCCATTAATTGTAGGGAAACGGCACTGCCCATTAGTGTGAACTTAACGTAAAACCGATAGTCCGGCAAGGGTTGAAACGCCTGCCTCAAAGCTAAAGTCCTCTCAAAGAGGACTAATGAGTTTTTCAGTCCTCTTTGAGAGGACTTTCGCTATTAGACAGGGAATTCATTCCCTGGCGGAGTGCTGGGTGGGCGGGATGACTGGCGCACAAAAAGCTTAAGTTGACACTTATGAGCCCTGCCCTGTCCTGATTGTGGGTAATATTAATTCCGAGGCTACCGGATTTGATATGACACACCCTACCCTATGTGCTGGGTAGTATGTATATGCCCGGTTCAGTGTCTGCCCCAGGCAGAATTTCACGGCTGCTTTTAACACCTCTACTTTCGCACAGATTTGCAAACGATTCTAAACCTTCTAATCTGGCTGAAAGTTCACTCAACCCATCCAAATATTCAGCTACAGCAATTTGGCGATGTGTCCATGTTTGATCAAATTTAGCAGAACTATAGGACATTTCAAACTCTACATCAACATAATTTTTTTTGCCTCTGATTTGGTCAGGAGATAAAGTGCGATCACTTGGTGATATTTCCGTAATTCGTTCTACTCGTTCTGAGGTAATATGGTTCTTAAACCGAGAATTAGTAAAGCGATAAGCAGTAGATAGATAAGTGTTTTCATCATTGATTAGTGCCTTAGCCCATCTTTGGGCGAGTTGTTTAAATTGGGGGATTTGTAACGCCAGTAATTCTTTAGCTTCTTGATGTTTCCCTATTTCTAAGAGAAGATTGGCTTCTGTTGCTAAGGCTACAGCCCAACCTTGAATAGAAACATCAGCATTAAGCATAATTTCAGCATCTAATTCTGGGGTAGCTTGCATTGCTTGATTACTGAGAAATAATCCCACACGGGAAGCTGTTTTAATGGCCGATCTCGGTGATTCATCAGGAAAAAGAGAGCGATCGTAAAGTTCAGCTTTTAAAGCTGCAATTTCTTTAATTAGCATGGCTTGATGAAGATGGGAAATAGCTTTAGCAAGGCTTTTTTGCTTTTGGCGGCTGTCTTCTACCAATAAATACAGATATGCCAATTGTCCCGATATAATATCTAAGCCCTCGTCAACACTATTTAAGCGATTATCAATATGATTAAAACCTGCTATCAAGTTATTTTCAATCCGATTTAAGCCAGCTTCAACTCGGTTAAATCCTTCTTCCATTGACTGTTGAATGTGGCATAAATTTTCTTGTATTTGGTGCAGTTTATAGCCCATGTAGGCAAAGCCAGCAATACTAACACCAAGGTTTAAAACACTTGCGGCGGCAGTAATTTGAGTTAACCCCATCACTGAGGATAGGGTTTTTTCAATACCCATTAATTTATGATAGCTAAGCCCATGACCAATAACATCAACTCCTCCCAAGATGGGGGAAAAGGGAACAGTCATCAGTTTGCTAGTCAGTCCGGGAGTTTCGGCTAAATGGCGGAAAATTTGACCACCATTTGCAGTACCCGCAGCCCATCTAATAACGCTTCCGTGGCGTTGCATTGAGCCATCGAGTAAACCCTTGATAATTTCGGGATTGTTAACTAACAGAGTGGTATCAATCAGCATTTTACTTTCTCCTGGTTAACGATTGTAAACTTCAATGTTTCCGTAGGCTTCCATTTGCAATCTAGGGGAGATTGTAAGATTAACTGATAAATCAGCTAATTTACGGAAAGCATCATATCTATCCAGTTGATCCACATTTGAATTGAATCCTTCATCAGCTTGCTTTAGCTCTATATAGACTAGATAAATATCATATTCTGATTCTTCTCCTTTGGGGACTTCATACTCCTTGATATTACGTTCTATTTTAGAGTATTCAGTTTCCGAGCCTAGCCATAAATATTTCGTGATTTCATAAAGAGATTCCCCATCCTTAACATCATCAATTCGTCCTTTTGCTTGGAGTGATTTAATAAAATCCGCCTGTGAATGAGACACTACTAAAATTAAAAACTGATTAGTAATTCTGGGAATTGAAGGAGTTGGACTTGAAGGCGTTTGAACTGTAGAAACAGTAGGGGGCAGAGGATTAGGATTATATGGTCTGGGTTCTTCTCCACGAGTTGTTTGTTGTTTTTGTTGATTGAGTATATATATCCAGTAACCAATTGCGGTAATAGCGAAAGCAATAAGTATAATAAATTCCATGTTTTCCCTCCTAATGTTCATTCGATTAAAAAGCGCGTTTATATATTGATAGAATCGATCTCGATTTGGTATAAGCCAATTTTCCTTTTCTATTGTGCCTTCTTGATAAATATAATTTGTTAAGTCTTTTATTTCAGGCTGACAATAACCTCTCAGAATAGAGTCAGCAATATCTTTATTTATCTCAAGCTCTTCGCACCAAATTCTAGTAGAGTGATACAAATATAACTCAACTGGATTACGACCTCTTAATTCATGTCTTATTCGTTCTCTTACTTCGTTTAACTTTTGAGAAAACATAATTGTTAATCCTTAAAAAATAGATTGTTTAAAGAGGGAGCACGATGCTCCCTCAAATTATACAACAGCCGACTTAAGATTGACGACAATCTTCTTCTAAATTTTGACAAACTGCTGTTGCATGATCTTTTTGAAATTCAAAATCAAGCCAGAACTGTTTTTGCTGCTCAAAGTTTTCCTCAATGATAGTTAATTGTTGTTGCAAAGCACGTTCAGCTAGATTGGTAATCTCATCAACGGATTCTTCAAAGATACTGCTAACATCATCTAACCGTTTGAGAATCCACTTAAGCAAAATATCCCACAAACTTCCTTTTGCTTTTTCAATTCCACTTAACCATTGTTTTGCCATTAAGTCTGGAGAAGGAAGGGAAAGTTCCACATACTCGATATCTTCGTAAATATTCCGAGTTACCGCTTCTTGGTAATTACGGGTTACAGGTCGTGTTTTTGTTCTCGTTTTTGTGCTAGAGAAACAAGAACCATCTTGATAAGATTCTGTATAGTCTTGATATTCTGTTTTTGTGCGAGTTTCATACTCTGTTTTTTTGCCAACTACTTCTCTTTTTGTGGAGCGATTTTGTTTGATAGGAGCGGAAAGTTCAAAAAACTTATCAGGTAAAGTTGGCGAGTTTTGAGCTAACTTTTTGCGTAAATTACTGATTGCTGCTTGTTCAACATTAATCGAACAAAAAGTTTTGTCTGACAAACAAACTTTTAATCTCTTAACTTGCTCATTAACTAATGATTCTAATGCTTGTTCAAATTGCTGGCCTTTTCCTTGCAAGAAAAACTCCGCTCTTGCGGATATAGCTTCTCTCATCCTGTGATATAGCAGGCGAACATAGCGCTCATCATGTTCAAGTTCTTTTTTCCCTTTATCATCATCAGCCCGTACACGCTTAACTAAGTTTTCTGACTCAGAAGAAAATGTACTGAGTCTACGACTAACATTATCATAGGCTTGAGAAATATCTTCAGCCAATGAAGGGAATATAACTTCCCGCAGTTTATCTCTTAGCTCAAAAGCTCCTTGATTATTTTTAAAAGCATCACGAACTGGAACAATTAGAACCTTGGTTAAGTCTCCTTCTACCTCAGCGACAGCATTACTAATCAGAGAAAAACCATAAAATTCTTTTTTTTCAGCAGCTTTTTTACTCTTAATATCATCGTTAGGATCGTTGCTTTTCCAGAGATTTATTATTTCCTCAATTTTGCCCTTAAATTGTTTGCCAATTTTCTTACTATTTTTATGCAAATCTTGACCAATTTTAGCTATTTTATATTTTTCTTGTTCAACCTGCTCTTGATTGTAAATTTTTCTGCTTTGAATCAGAATATCGAGAGCTTTTGCCAAAGCATCGTAATTATCGAATACTTCCAACAATGCAGGAAGTATTACCAGTTCAGCAAATGATTCTTGAACCCGCACACGGAAACGATCCCAAAGTTCTCTACCTCCACTCCATTCTAAAGAATAGTCGATAATTTTTAGCATGGTTTCATCATCAACATTGTGACCTGACATGATTTGCATTCTGAGGTTAAAAAACCATTGTGCTAACTCCATATTATTTCCACTACACTGAAGAATTGTACCAAAACAGTCTTCAAAAAGTGCTTTTATGAATTTTGTTCTTGTCGCTCGATCAACTGTTGACGGTTCGTTAAAAGCTCCTGAACCCCAAGCACACTGAGCATAATATAAAAGACGAGCATTAAAAGGCAGAACATCAGGAAGTTCTGGAAGCGATAAGACATCTTTAATTTCTTCTCTTAACTTATCAATCCGCTCTGATAGGGGTAAATCCTCGGTTCCTCGGTTATCGACCCGATTTAAGATAAAAATCATCGAATCTGTGCGACCTTGTAGATATTCGACAACTTTCTTTAATTCTTCTAATAAGCGTTTTCTGTGCTCATCATCTACCTGCATATAGTCCAAAGCCACTAAACTAAAAGCTTTATTAACTTGCTTTTGGATAGTGGCTAAGTTAGCCCGGTCTTGAACAGATTTCAATCCCGGTAAATCAATCAATTCAACTCCGATTCCGTTGGGTAAACCCAGTAAAGAAGCATCACAAGCAGGTAAAAGAGGAACATGAGCGGTTATTTGTGGCGCAACATACTCACGCTTTTTCCGCGCCGCGTGATAGGAGTGCATCACAGTGCGAATCCGCTGGTATACATCCTCATCACTTAAGCCTGCCCATTCACCAGCCTCCCAAGCAGCATCTTCCGTTTCGGCAATCATTAATCTCTGTTCTTGAGAATGTTTGATGGTTAATACACCCCCACTCATTTCTCCGGCTTCAATAGGCGCAATTTTTCGACCAATCAGCGCGTTAACAATCGTTGACTTTCCAGAGGAAGTTGTGCCCAGAGTAGCAATCCGAAAACTAGGATTTTCTAGGCGTTGGACGGCTTCTTGATAAACAGTTAAAAAATCCTGTAGGCAAGATTGAATCCCCGGATCAGCAAAAACATCCGGGGACGAGTTGACTAAGCTAGAGACTGAGTGGCCTAATTCTTGTAAAAGGTTGCGCGTGTTGTTTAACTTAGATTCAATTAGGGGCATAGCAAAAATGCTTTCTTAATGATCTTTGTTAAGTATAACTAAGGAGACACGGCATCGCACCTCGTACATCCACGGATGTTTTAAACCTTGCCACAAAATAAAGAGTCACTCTTAAATCAACTTGTAGGGTGCATCGGAGATTGATTATTTCGATTTCAACAGGTTTTTCTTTCTGCTTCGGGGCACCCTACGCACTAATATCTCCCGCATCTTGCGTTATATTTTTCGGGCGGGCGGGACACCCCACAATAATTTCATCAAACTTGACTGTACAATTTATATGCGCCTGAGCTTGTTAATCTCATTATTATGTTTAGGGGATAATGGGTGTCACCTTCAACATAATAATGAGTTGATGCAGAGTGAGCGACCGATCGCCAATAACCAATAACCAATGACTATTGATAGCGAATGTTTGCTTGTTTCAAACGCCGCAATGCTTCTCCCAGTCGATCGCAATCTGCAATTAAACTAATTCTCACATAGCCTTCGCCACCCGGCCCAAAAGCATTGCCAGGAGTCACCACAACACCAGTTTGCTGCAAAACATTGAGGGCAAAATCAGTCGAACTCATGCCCGGAGTGCAGGGAACCCAAAGATACATTGCAGCCAGAGGTTTAGGAATATTCCACCCTAATTCTGCCAATCCTTCAACCATAAAATCCCGGCGAGTCCTGTAACGATTCTGCACTTCGTGCAAGTAACTATCCGGCAATTGCAGTGCTGTTTCTGCTGCTGTTTGCAAAGCGGAAAATATACCGTAATCTAGGTTAGTTTTTAATGTCCGCAAACCTTGAATAATTTTGCTATTTCCTACTACAAAACCGACGCGCCAGCCGGCCATATTGTAGGTTTTGGACATAGTATGAAATTCGACGCCGATTTCTTTACCGCCGGGAATTTCTAATAAACTTGTCGGTTGATAGCCGTCAAAGGCTAATTCCGCATAACACAAGTCGTGAACCAGCAAGATTTGATGTTTGTGTGCGAAAGCCACAATATCTTTGTAAAATTCGCGGGGTGCAGTTGCTCCAGTCGGATTGCTGGGATAATTGAAATAGAGGATTTTGGCTTGTTCGGCTACACTGTCGGGAATGTCGGCTAAGTCAATTACCCAGTCATTTTCGGGTTTGAGGATGATGTTGTGAACTTTGGCACCGGCGATGATTGGGCCGCGAAATAATACGGGATAAGCAGGACTTGGTACTAATATTAAGTCCCCTGGATTGATGTAGGCGATCGCAAAATGTGCTAAACCTTCTTTAGAACCCAACAAAGGCAATGCTTCGCTTTCTGGATCGAGTTCAACGTTGTAGCGACGGCTGTACCATTTAGTAATAGTACGGCGGAAACTGGCAGTTCCTTCAAAGGGTGGATAGCCGTGATTGGCAGAATTTTGGATGGCTGCGACAGCCGCTTCTACTACTGGTTGAGGAGTGGCACCGTCGGGGTTTCCCATTCCTAAGTCTATTAAATCGAGTCCTTGTTCGCGGGCGCGGGCTTTGAGTTCGTCGAGACGGGCAAATACGTAGGGCGGTAGTTTTTGCAACCTGTCAGCAGGGGTAATCCAATCCAAGGTCATTTATTTTTTGTCAGTTGTCAGTTTTCCTGGTTTGTAGTAAGGACTTTCGTCCTTGCTAGCACAGCCTTTTCAGGACTTTAGTCCTTACTACAAACTGTTTTAATTCTTAATCTTTAATTCTCCCACAGGTGCGGTGGTAGAAACCATCGCTGCCATTAATTGTTGGGGAACAACTTTAAAAGGCAGTCGGTGGATGTCGGAATTAGGATTGCAGGCTATGTCGGCGGCGCGCTGCAATTCTGTGAGGGTAATGTCTCCGAGTCCCAGGTTGTCTAAAGTTTGGGGTAATCCAATCTCGGCGTAGAATTTTAGCAGTTGCTGTCTGGCGCTAGCGGCGAGTTGATTGTTTTGCAGCATTTCTTCTAGTCGCAGTTGTACTAAAATGCCGTAGGCGACTTTTTCGCCGTGCAATGTGCCGTGACTTGCTAATAGATGAGTTAAGCCGTTGTGGACGGCGTGGGCGGCGACGGTGCGACATTGGGCGCCGCCAATTCCGCCGATTACTCCTGCTAGCAATACGGCGGCATCTGTGACTTCTTGCCAGGTTTCGCTACCGGGTTCTTTGAGGGCGGCGGCTGATTTTTGGAATAAAATATCGCGTAGTATTCTAGCTTGTTGGACGGCGGAAATAATCAGGGTTTGTTCGGAGTGTCCGCTGCTGACTGATGCTTCGTACCATTTGGCGATCGCATCTCCAATTCCTGCTACTAATGTCCGCTGCGGTGCGGTTTGAATTAAGCCGTAGTCGAGTATTAATAAGTCGGGACATCTGGCTAATGTGACATCGTATTGGAATGCACCTTGTTCTGAATAAATGTTAGAAAGGGCTGTCCAAGCGGCACAGGTGGCTGCTGATGTGGGTATTGTGACGATCGGGATTTTGCATTGATGGGCGACGAGTTTTGCTGCGTCTAAGGCTTTGCCGCCGCCGACACCGATGATGAAGTCGGCTTGATGGGTTTGGGCTGCTTCGCGGAGGGTTTCGAGGCTGGTTTCGCTGCAATCCTTGCCGTATCCTGTTTCGGCGGATTTTAACTGCTGCTGTTCGAGGATTGGTTGCAGGTAGGGTTGGGCGGCGGCGAGGGAGTTGCTGCCGCCGACGATTAGCGGCCGCTTTCCGAAACGGGCGATCGCATCTCCGGCTTGTGCGATCGCCGATCGACCTCGCAATACACAGGCGGGAGCAATTGTCAAGGAATAAATTGCAGTTGGGGTGGCGGTTTTAGTGCTTTGGGTTTGAGTCATCGAACCACTGGATAAGTGATGAGAAGGTTGACGCTTTGCAGGATTGCTGGATTTTCTAGGATAACTCTAACCCATGTTGGGCGATCGGGTAAGTTTTGTAAAGTTTTTATTAAGTATTGTGCGGGGTTGGGGGATGGGAGGGCCCAGTTGAGGGGAGTTGGGGAGTTGAGGGCGATCGAACTATCATTAGAATTGAGGCTTAACGTACAAATCCCAGACTCGTTTCACTTCTGCTGCATCCGGTTGAGAAATTTGCCCGATTTTCGCTAGCAACAAAGACTTTTCCAGACAATCTAATCTAGACAAGCGTACTGTTGAAGCAACGCGCAAACCGCTGGCAGACCAATCATTAAGAAATACATCAGTTTGGCTGCGGGGTTTGGCAGAAGTGACGGCGGCTGCTACCACATCCTCGCCATCCAACCACAGCAAAAGTATGGGGCGTTTTTTAGAGTCGATCCCGTTTGTAAAAGGAATATTTGCCACCCAAAAATCACCTGGTTCAATAGTCGTCATAAAGTCCTTCGTCTTCGGGTGCGTAACCTTTCAAAAAAGCATCATGGCTGCGAGTAATAGCTGGGTCAATTAAATAGTCTTCGCCGTCTAGTAGCGAGCGCTTGAGAGGCGATGTTTCTGTTGGCGAAGTGCTAGATTCTGAACTTACGCTCAACGGCTTTGTCTGTAGTAATTTGAGTAGCCAGCGCCTGATAGGCAGTGTTTCTGTTGGCGAAGTGCTAGATTTTGAACTTATGCTAAACTGCTTTGTCGGTTGTGCTTTGTACAAGAGGAATTGCACAAAATCGAGCACTTCTTCTTGTTTTTCTCTCGGCAGAAGTCGCAGTTTTTCTGACACGCTTTTTTCGATATTATTAATAGTTGGTTTCATGGGTTTTTTACCCTTCAGCTTTGTTATATTTCTGCGTTACCTACATATTTTATCACGCCTCTCAAAGGTGAGAGCGTTTCTGATTTTAGCCAGTCCAACAATATAACCGACCCAAGTTCCTCACCTCTGTGGTTTTAATCGTTGGAGGTGGGCTGCTTTTTCCGGCCAAACACACCCGACATACTTAAACCAGTCACGAGCAAGCCGAGCATTCCCAATCCGTTCAAGATCGGGTAAATGGCTTGCAGGTGAAAGATTTCACCTGTATGAATTTTCAATAAAAATCTCGATGAAATTTCTATACCCAGTGGCCACTCTCGGAGAATGGTTATGACCATTCCAGTCAAGACAGTCAGCGCGATCGGCAAAGCAACAATAAGGCCTAGAATGCGGTGGTATTTGCGAAATGCTCTCTTCATAGTGGTTGAAAGTTTGGGAATACTGAGGTTATATAAGGAGGGAGTGTTGAGTGCTTGTTTCTGAGTAACTGCGATCGCATAACTCTCACAGGACTTACGCAGTCCGACGCAGAGAGACCGGCTATTTTAACTTTTATTCAAGGTTGGAACGAATTACCGGAGTTAAAAAACTCGGTTTCTGCGTCGGAGACTTTAGAATCAAGCACTCACCACTGAAATTTAGGACTTAGGAATGCTACTGATAGTCTTTTCCAGCGACTGCAATTGAGTCAGCACTTGGTCTTTACTTGGCTGAGACTTTTTGAGGTCGGCCATTACTTTGTCTGTAGTCTCTTCAACTGCATCGTAGCTTTTACGATCTTTAGCTTTGATACCGTCTTCAACTTTCTTCCAGGCATCCTCGAATTTGTCAAATTCGGTTTTGGCTTTGGCAAAGTTTCCAGCCTCAACTGCTGCTTTGGTACTGGAAACCACACCACTCAATTCTGCATAGTTTCCCTGGGATGCTGGTTTCTCAGTTTTTACAGCAGTAGCAGCAGGAACCGGGGTGGGTGAAGTTGGGGGGGTGGAAGCTTCTTTAGCGCTGTCGCAACCAGCCAAAGCTAGAAGGCTGATGGCGCTAAGGACAAGGATTTGATTAAAACGAGCCATGAACAATCCTCACATAGATTCATACTAAAATCTATTGTGTCACAAAGAAATCAGATCGGTGGGAATAAATCAACACCCTGCGGGATAGTAAATTTTGATGCGGGAAGTCGGCTGATAGTTTGGTAAGTTTGGTAGGTTTGGGTTGAGGGAGGAAACGCCACTAGATGATGGTTTGCCACTGTTGACCTGAATCAAGTGCAAGCCAACCTACTGACTAGCCTCTTGTGTGTTTTATGTTCAGAAAGCTAATTCGGGCGATCGACATTCCTGATTTTATGGGCGATAATAAACACAGATAATTAAGCCTATTACTAATTCTTGCACAACCGTTTCAGAAACTTTGCCGATACATCTGACAAATCGCTCAGTAGTTACACTCCGAACTTGCAAAACATAGCCTGCTGAGTCGGCGTCTAAACAGTTTTATTCAGTTCGCTGAATCAGAATCATGAAAGGGCGATTTTGAAATTTAGGTTGCCATGTAGCGACAGGAATTATAATCCGTATGGGGATAAAACTAAACATTTCCGAACTACTCACAACCGCAGGACGTGTTTTCTAAATTTCTTGTTCTCGGGTTGGATCAAGTTGTACCAGCCAAACCTGTCTTCGTTTTGGGTTAGTAGTCATATTGTCAGAGGTCTATGATGCAACGCCGACTAAACATCTTTTTGGGAGCATCCCAAATGTGCAAAAACATTCCTACCACTCTCTGAAAGACTCATTCTGCCGTTAATTTTTGGGGCAAGTTGCAAAATTGGGATGCTCCCTCCTAACAACAACTTAAATTCGTTCCGTTGCAGCAGCGTTGTTAGACGGTGGGATGCTATGAAATTAAATTATTGAAGTTGAAGAATGTAAAGGTTTTGCTATATATCGAGTACGCTCATAAATCTTTTGATATTTTTTAAATATTTCTTTATCCGAAACAACTTCAATCTGCTTGAGTTTACGATTCTCGTCAAGGCGGAATATAGCTAAACGCATATCATCAATAAGTATGAACCCGAAATTAAGAGGTTTTTCACAAATCGGAGGAAGTGATTCATGCAGTTGCTTAGCCTCAACATATGAAACATTTATTCCATACCTGCGATGATATTCAATGACCTCACTTAATTTTTGCAATTCACTCAATTCATCAATTACAAATATCCGATTTACATCAGCATGGTCAGTATCAATTTTGCTTTTGAGTGGAGACAGCAATCTTCTAGCATATTCTTGTGTCCATTCTTCTGGATTAATATAGCTAAAAGCATAGAACTTATTATCTAAGTCATACATTAATTTTTTCCAAATACTGTATAGCTGCTCAGGAGGAAATATCAGTGAGCCATAATGCACTATATTAATTAATTTGCAAGCGGATTCAATTTCATTTGAAAGACGATCAACTTTTTCATTCAATCTCAATATTTCTTCAGTTAATCTAAGTTGACGAATATCTTTTTTACTGTTTATAACAAGCCATATAACAGTTATTGAAGCCGTCAAAGAGATAAAGAATACTGCAAATGTAAGTAATTGAACGCTTGGACTGCTTGAAGTTATTCCAACTAAAACCGATCCTGTTGCAAAAATTAAAAGGATTCCAAATATAAACAAGTATTCGGGTTGAACTTTTAACCCTTGAATTATTTCTAGATGTACACTATTTTTTTCTGAATTATTAGTATCTGTAGGCATCTATTTAAATTTGCTCCTAGAAAATGATATTTTCAGTTGAATCATAACTTTTCAATTATGCTAGCGTCCAGTATTTACTTCGATTCAAACTTGTCTCACCCTCCAGTAATGTGTCATATCAAATTCGGTTAATAGGCAGCACTATGAAAATGCGATAATCCAAGATGGGCGTTAGCTGGAGCATTTCTATTGTGTGTGCCATCAAACGGATTTGATATCACAGGTGAATAAAGGTATAGCGAGAGTTTTCAAGTTTCTACAGCCCAATAATTATGAAAGCGATCGCAGCCACTTCTTACCCATCCCTAAAGGTCATAGCTTGCCCCATTCTGGGCTAACCACTGCTTACGATCGCACCAATCACTCACAATTTGCTCGACCCTATCGAGAACGCATGATTATGGTTCGGTTCAATCAAATGCACCCACTCGTGAGCCACCACATACTCTATCATGGTTCGCGGTAGCATCGCCACTCGCCACTGAAAATATAAATCTCCCTTGTGCCCGCAGGAACCCCAGCGATAGCCTAAATCTCGCACTTGCACCGAACGGGAGAAGCTTCGAGGCGATCGACAACAACAGCAATTTGTGTATCTAAAATCGAGGAAAGGCGATCGCAATACCATCTAATAAACGCTTCTCTCCCCTGCGTCTGAGCTTCCCGCTGCAATTCAAAGCGACTTTGATAGAATCTCAAGGGTGGCTTTCCCTTGACTCCATCCACCAGTTTGAGGCGATACCTGCGTCCCAGATAGTAAAATCCTTCGCCTGATACATATTCTTTAGCAGCAGTGGGAGGATTGAGGGGTTCTTTCTCGATCAGCTTGCTGTAAATCCATAAACGCTTATCGTTGACAACTTTTTCTAATATTTCTATTGGCACTTCTGGGGGAGTTGCCAAAATTAATTTACCATCTCGTTCGATGGTGATGCCGATCGTGCGCCGTCTTTTTGTCTTTTATCTTTTTGAACCTCTATGCGATAGTTGTAGCCCTGTTCAGTTAGAAACAGTTGGCGGTGTCGGGCAAAATCTTCCTCGCAAGTTTGTAGCGATACTAATGTATAAAAGCTGGCATTGTGTCCGTCGGCTTTGGGACGGAGAATTCGTCCGAGGCGCTGCGCTTCTTCTTGGCGAGAACCATACTTTCCCGATACTTGAATCAACACATCGGCATCGGGTAAATCGACGGCAAAATTGCCCACGCGAGATAGAATTAATCCGGGAATCTCTTTGTGACGGAATGCTTCGTATAACCGATCGCGCAGGAAACCATCCCTAGTTGATGATGGTTGTAACAGAATTTGTGGGATTATGATTTCTGTGCAATCAGCCTTCTTGCCTTCATGCCAACGAATGATTCTGACATACAAATCCAAGCGCGAAGAATTCTAGACGCGATTGCTTTCATTCCTTTTGAGCAATGTCAACCCTTGACCCGTGGGTTTGAGAGCATTCCTGCGCGTCCTGGCATTTATGCAATCAGGCACAGAACTGATGGATTGCTCTACATCGGTAAAACCAAGAGCTTACGAGGTCGCTTCAGTGGTGGGCACAAAGCTTTTTTGTGGGCATGGCTCGATAAATATAGCGATGAAGACATACGGATTGCAGTACAGACAATTTCTCACTGGCAGAACCCTGCGTTACTATTGGAGCTAGAAGCCATCATTCTAAGAGCTACTGAACCCCCTTACAACGTCCAAATTCCAACTGAGATGTAAATGCCATGCAAGCCAAACTTCAAGAGCAACTTTCCCTCGCTGATGCCGAAGTTATTTTAGGACGTTTTCCTGAACGAATTCGTGCTGCCCTAATTGCTCGTGCTGCTGAAATTGAATACCCAATCGAAGCAGTCATTGAGATGGCGATCGCTAGTTTCCTTGACACGGAGGCATTAGGTTTTGCAGATTGCAAACCAGGACGCGGACAATAACAGCGTCAAGTGGCGATCGCCGCGGTCTAACAACCCGGTTGGAGCGGACTACCGAAAGATATTGGTGGTGATGCAAAAGTTATTTCTAGCCACTCAACCGGAACGTTGCTTTTGGCTGAAACAATGCTTCTAAATTATCGGCCAGTGTTTAACATTAAGCTATTCACCTCTAATTGCTGGAGTTCATTCTATGAGAAAGCCACAAACTGTTAAAGCTTTGGAAGAGCTAGGACGGGTTCAACTGTCTAAGAGTTTTTTCATGCGTGAGTTTCTTTATTCAGAAATCTCTCAAATTGAAGGTATCCCTAACATTCCTAGCGATCCTGACTTGGCGATCGCAGCAGGAAAGAATTTGTGTGAGAGGGTGCTTGAACCAATTCAAGATGCGCTTGGTCGGATTAGTATCCGCTCAGCCTATCGTTCTTCTGCAGTGAACGCCAAAGGAGCAGAGAATAAAAATCAGTACAACTGTGCCAGTAATGAGTCCAACTATGCAGAACATATCTGGGATGTAAAAGATTCAGATGGGTATATGGGAGCAACAGTATGTATTGTTGTTACATCATTCATTCCTTACTACGATCGCACTCAAGATTGGACAGCATTGGCATGGTGGATACATGACCACATTGATGCTTATGCAGAAATGACCTTTTTCCCAAAGTATGCAGCGTTCAACATTAGCTGGCGCGAGAATCCTAATGTTTCAAAAGTAATTTATAGCTACGTCGAAAACCCGCACACTGGTAAGAAGAGCGGGTATCTGACAAAGAAGGGGATGGATAATTTCTTAGGTTTGCATGAGCAGTTTTACCAAGAATTTATCGATCGCTAACTAACCATTGCCTTGAACTTCTATGCGATAGTTGTAGCCCTGTTCGGTGAGGAATAGTTGGCGGTGTCGGGCAAAATCTTCCTCGCAAGTTTGTAGCGATACTAATGTATAAAAGCTGGCATTGTGTCCGTCGGCTTTGGGACGGAGAATTCGTCCGAGGCGCTGCGCTTCTTCTTGGCGAGAACCATACTTTCCCGATACTTGAATCAACACATCGGCATCGGGTAAATCGACGGCAAAATTGCCCACGCGAGATAGAATTAATCCGGGAATCTCTTTGTGACGGAATGCTTCGTATAACCGATCGCGCTCTGCCTGTTTTGTCTTCCCCGTAATCAGAGGCAATTCGGTAATTTTGGCGATCGCATCCAACTGTTCGAGATACTCACCAATAATTAAAATACGGTGTCCCGCTTCTTTTTGCAACAAACCTTGCACCACATCCAACTTACCCGGATTTTCCGCAGCAATCCGAAACTGGCTGCGGCGGGGCGCTAGGGCATATTCCATTTTTTCCGCCTCATTTTGGGCGACGCGGATTTCCGTACAATTGGCAGTGGCAATAAATCCCTGTCCTTCCAATTCGCGCCAAGGTACGTCATAGCGCTTGGGCCCAATCAATGTGAATACATCGCCTTCTTTCCCGTCTTCGCGAATCAATGTCGCAGTTAAACCTAACCTGCGTCGTGCTTGTAATTCAGCGGTGATCCGAAATATCGGTGCAGGTAATAGATGCACTTCATCATAAATAATTAGTCCCCACGATTGGGCGTTAAACAACTCGAAATGCGGGAATTCATCATCTTTATTCGATCGATAACTTAGCATTTGGTAAGTCGATAGGGTGACAGCAGCCGTCTGTTTGGTGACACTGCTGTACTCAGCGATCGCATCCTCAGTTAAACTCGTTTTGTCTAATATTTCCCTGCGCCACTGGTGCACAGAAGTCAAACTGCTGGTGAGGATGAGTGTCTTTTGCTTTACCAAACTCATCGCTAACATCCCGACTATGGTTTTACCAGCCCCGCACGGTAGGACGATCGTCCCACTTCCACCTTTTACCTGCCCCTCCTGATAGAATGCCTCTGCTGCTTCTTGTTGATAAGCACGCAAGTTAAAGGGCAAGTCCCCTAAAGTACGATCGCGCAAAGAAATCCCTAATTCGGCACCCTCAACATATCCAGCCAAATCTTCTGCCGGATAGCCCACCGCTAGTAAAGCTTGCTTGAGTACGCCGCGATTCCCGGCATCGACTTGAAAGCAAAGATCCGAGATGCGCTTGCCCAACATTGGTTTAACGCGATCGTCCCGTACCAGCAATTCCGCTAGGGGCAAATCGGCAATTCGCAGTTGTAAATCGGGGCTAGCCGCATCGATTCTTTCAATTACAGTTAATCCATACCGCGCCCCCAACAGTTCAATTTCCTGCGCTACGGACTCAGGAATGGGATATTTGGCATACTTTCGCAAAGCGGAGATCGCCTCTTCCACTGGCATTCCCGCCGCCCGCGCATTCCACACGCTGAGGGGCGTGATGCGATAGGTGTGGATGTGTTCGGGACTTTTGATTAATTCGGCAAAGGGGGCGATCGCTTCTCGCGCCTGTTGTGCTGTGGGGGCGTGAACTTCTAGTAAGATCGATCGATCGCTTTGCACGATCAAAGCATTTTCGGGAACATAAGTCATAGGAAGAAGGAATGCACGACACGGATTAACACGGATACACGGATTAATTATTATGCTTGTCTCAAATGCGATCGGGAACAAGGAAACTATTTTAGATACTTGTAGGGGTGAAGCAGTCGGGCGATTGTCCCTGCAATAAATTTCAGGATTTGTATCGGGCTGCTGCACTCTGGCGCGAGTGCGATCGATACCACCTTACATCTTGAACCATTCTCAAGAACAGGCAAGA